>DAIQOH010000004.1:38915-63215 GCA_036787995.1 Limnohabitans sp.
AGGCACGTGACCCTCGCTTCACCTGTGCCAATATGTTCTGGTGGTACAACATGGCTTCTGGCCATGATTATGGAGCCACCCCTAGACCCATTTACAAAGCCGATGGTCGTAAATTACCAGACTGCTTTACCGTACCCACCGATTGGCGCGATAAATTAAGTGCCCGTTTAGGCAAATTTCCTCTCTTTAGTTTTTGGGGACCTAATACCAATATTGCTTCAACCCGTTGGATTGCCAAAGCTTCTGAGTTAGCCATCACCGATTTTGATCCCACGCTCACCATGGTTTACCTGCCGCATCTTGACTATGACATGCAGCGTTTTGGTCCTAACGAAAACCACCCAGCTGTCGCCAAGTCGTTGCGCGAGGTCGATCAGGTGGTCGGCGACTTGATCGACTTTGCGCAAAAGCATGGCCGCCGCGTCATGGTTTTGTCGGAGTACGGTATCACGGAGGTTGATCGCCCCATACACATCAACCGCGAAATTCGTCGCCAAGGTTGGCTGAATGTCCGAATGGAAGATGGTCATGAAATGCTAGACCCCACCACCTCCAAAGTGTTTGCGGTGGCTGACCATCAAATTGCCCATGTCTATGTGCGCGACGCGTCGTTGATTCCCCAAGTCAAAGCCTTGTTGCAGGCTATTCCTGGTGTTGAATCGGTTTGGGACAAATCCGAACAGGCGGCTCACCATATTGCGCATGAACGCAGCGGCGAATTGGTGGTGATGTCGGATGCCCGTTCTTGGTTTACCTATTATTTTTGGTTGGATGATGCGCTGGCCCCTGACTTTGCGCGCACTGTGGAAATTCACCGCAAAGCGGGTTATGACCCTGTTGAGTTGTTCCTCGACCCCAAGTTGACGTTCCCCAAGCTTTATATCGTTTGGAAATTGATTAAAAAACTTTTGGGTTTTCGCATGCTGCTCGATGTCATTCCTTTGGATGCGCATTTGGTCAAAGGCTCACATGGTCGACCCACTGATGATCCGCTGGATGGCCCTTTGGTCATGAGTGATGTACCGAGCTTGCTTCCCGATACCGTCTCGGCCACCGATATCAAATCTTTGGCCTTGCAACATATTTTTGGCACATCGATCCCTGCCAGTCACGGGGCGAGTTGATTGAGTACTTCTCCATCTTCAACCGATGTCATTACCCCTTACCCCCCAATTCAAAAAGAGGAAGCTGTTATGAATGCCCGAGCACCATCTCTTGACACGCTAGCGCCAGGCACGCTGAGCGACAGCGTGCAGGTGCAAAGTTTTGCAGTGGAATACGCCTATCCCGTGGTGTTTACGCGGCATGCTTTTGATCCCATCAACACGCATCTGCTGGATGTGTTGCGTCGACGTGAAACCCATAAGCGCCATCGTGTGGCGGTTTTCATCGATGGCGGTGTTGCGCAAGCCTTGCCTGCTTTACAAGGTCAAATCGATACCTATTTCAAAGCCCATGCTCAGCAGATTGAACTCGTGGGGGATCAGGTGATTTTGCAAGGCGGGGAGGATTGCAAAAACGATCCCGATTTGATTTCTAAATTATTGAAAATCTTGTCCGATAAAGCCATTGACCGTCACTCCTATGCCTTGGCCATTGGCGGCGGCGCGATTTTGGATGCTGTGGGTTATGCAGCGGCGATCTTCCATAGAGGCGTGCGACACATTCGTTTTCCCACTACCGTGCTGGGCCAAGATGACAGCGGTGTGGGTGTGAAGAATGCTGTTAACTGGTTGGGTTTGAAAAATTTGGTGGGCACGTTTGCGCCACCTTGGGCAGTCATCAACGATGGTGCTTTTATCGACTCATTGCCCGAGCGCGAAAAACGCTGCGGTATGTCTGAGGCTGTGAAAGTTTCTTTGATTCGTGATGGCGCATTTTTCACTTGGCTTGAAAACAATGTGGATGCTTTGGCGCGCTTTGACACCATGGCTTTGTCTTATTTGATCAAGCGTTCCGCCCAAATCCACATGAACCAAATCGCCTTTGGAGGCGACCCCTTTGAGTCAGGCTCTGCCAGGCCTCTGGACTATGGTCACTGGGTTGCACACAAATTGGAGCGCATGACGGTTCAACACGAACTCAGTCACGGCGAAGCGGTGGCTATTGGGGTTGCGCTGGATGCCCATTACTCTGTTTTGGCCGGTCTGCTTCCTGCTGGAGACGATGTGCGTGTTCATCGCTTGCTCACTTCGCTGGGCTTTAAGCTTTGGAATGACCAACTTGAGACCCGAAATGCCAAAGGTACCTTGGCTGTTTTGCAAGGCCTGGCAGATTTCCGCGAGCACTTAGGTGGTGAACTGACCATTACTTTGTTGGCGGGTATAGGCAAAGGCATAGAGGTTCACGAAATCCATGATGACTGGGTGACCCAGTCCATTGCTTGGCTGAAACAACACATCTGACGCTATGCATCTCCCTCGGCTTGCCGCCCAACCCCATCTCACTTACTGCACAAATATCCATGCAGGTGAGCGTTGGGACGAGGTAAGTCACAGCCTCAACGCTTTTGTTCCTGCCATTCGTGACGCTGTCGCCGATGGCGGTCCCATGGGCATAGGGCTGCGCTTGTCCGGTCAAGCTGCGTTTAGCTTGCATGAACCCCATGTGTTGGAGGCTTTTCAGGCGCAATTGAAATCACTCAACGCTTACGTCTTCACGCTCAACGCATTTCCTTACGGCACTTTTCACGGTGTGCCAGTCAAGCAAGATGTGTACGCGCCCGATTGGACCCATGCAGAGCGTGTGCGCTACACCTTGGCCAGTATCGACATTTTGGCGGCTTTGCTGCCTGAGGGAGTCGATGGCAGCATCTCCACCGTGCCTGTGGGTTTTCGTGGTGCTTGCGATGCTCCCGGCGCCATGTCAACCGTGCTCAGCCATTTGGTGGATTGCGTGGCCCATATGGTGCAAATTCAGCATCAAACAGGTAAACACATTGCCTTGGCTTTAGAGCCCGAGCCTTCTTGCTATTTGGAAACCTCCCAAGAGGCCTTGCAATTCATACAAAACCACGTGCGCAGCCCAGCAGCCGTGGCTGAGTTATCGAGGCGCTTGGCTTGCTCTCAAGAACGTGCACTGCAAGCCTTGGTAGACCATGTGGGTGTGTGTTTTGATGTCTGTCACAGCGCGGTGGAATTTGAAGATCCTGCCAAAGCTTTGCATGATTTAAAGCAGGCGGGCATTGCGATTCCCAAAATCCAACTCAGCAGCGCGGTGCGTATTCCGCAGATGACAGCGGGACAGCTGCCTACGGTTCAAGGTTTTGATGACGAAGTGTATTTGCACCAAGTGGTGGTTGAGCAGTCTGGGGTCATCACGCGTTATGTCGACTTGCCCGAGGCCTTGACCGCTTTTCATGCTGGCCACGCCCAAGGTGAATGGCGTGTGCACTGCCATGTGCCTGTTTTTTTGCAAGAGGCTGGGGCGATTTCCACCACCCAAGCCCAATTGCTGCAAACTTTAGAGGCTTGTAAGCGCGAAGGCTTTTCGTCGCATCTCGAGGTGGAAACCTATACCTGGGATGTATTGCCCGATGCGCTGAAAACCGATTCCAAGGCACAAGCCATTGCCCGTGAACTGCTGTTTGTTAAAAAGGTCTTGCTGGCATGAATACACAACGCGCTGGTTTTGCCACTTATCTAAAGATTGGGCGAGTGTCGAATTTGCCCACCGTATGGACCAATGTGCTGGCCGGCGCTTTTCTGTCTGGGCATGCGGCTGATGTCAGCACCTTGCTATGGGTGATGCTGGCCATTACCTTGTTTTATACCGGTGGCATGTACCTTAATGACGCCTTTGATGCTGACATTGATGCGCGTGAACGTCCGAACCGCCCCATACCTTCAGGGCAAATTTCTGCCAAGGCGGTGTCTGCCATGGGTTGCGCCATGTTGATGGGTGGCATCGTCATCATCGCGCCCTATGGCGTGCTGGCGGTTCAAGCAGGTGCAGCCTTGAGTTTGGCCATTCTTTTGTACAACGCTTGGCACAAGGGCAATGTGTTCTCGCCGGTCATCATGGGTACATGCCGTGCCTTGGTATATGCCTTGGCAGCTTGGGTGTGTGTACCCCAAACGCCTGATGCTTTGCTGTGGGGCATGTTGGCTGTTTTTGCGCATATCGCGGGTTTGACCTATGCCGCCAAACAAGAAAGCTTGGACCGAATAGACCGTCTGTGGCCTTTGTTGATTTTGGTGTTGCCTTTCGCTATCTATGTGGCCAACTTTGCCATTCATCCCTTGCCACTCTTAACCCTTTTGCTGTTGGCGATAGCCAATATCTTGGCAGTACGTTTGCTAGCCTTGCGCAGGCAAGGCGGTGATGTGCCCAAAGCAGTGGCTCAACTCATTGCCGCTTGCGCCTTGCTTGATGCTGCTGCTGTGGCCTTTAGCGGCGGCAGTTGGCCATGGGTGGTAGCCTGTGTCGCGGCCTATTTGGCTTGCCGCTTGTTTCAAAAATTCATTCCTGGCACATGATTGCTATGTTTCCTCACCACCACCATCTTTCACCTGCTGCTATTCCACACGCCGTACAGTTGTTGCTTACTTGGTTGCAATCACGGCTGCCTGACCCAGCCTTTGAATGGTTGGATACAGAGTTGCGTGGTTTGCAAGCCAAGCCTGAACAAGCCCGTTGGTTCAAGGCCCTGGGAATGGCGCCACGCAAACTGGGCAAGGCCGATTTACATCCCACTGCTGCCGAATTGCAGGCAGCGCAAGCCCTGCGTCAAGGCTTGGACCCCAGTGAGTGGAGTGTTGACCAAACAGCGCGTATGGCCTTCACTTTGGCTTTTTATCAAGGTGACGAGGCAAGCTTTGTGCAGCAAATGGGCGTGTTGGTTGACACCTCAGAGATCAACGAGTTGTTGGCCATCTTTCGTGGCTTTGCTTTGTTTCCGCATCCTCAGGCCTTAGAGCCCAAAGCACGTGAAGCGATTCGTTCGACCATGCGTCCGGTATACGAAGCCATGTCGCATCGCAATCCATACCCTTTAGAGTTTTTTGACGAAGCGGCATGGAACCAAATGATCGTCAAGGCGTTTTTCCTTGACTCTTCTATCTGGCAAATTCAAGGTGTAGACGACCGCTACAACGCCGACTTATCTGTCATGTTGATTTCATTGGTGCAAGAGCGTTGGGCGGCTGCACGCTTTATCGCCCCTGAAATTTGGCGCTGTGCCGTGCCCTATGCCAACGCCGAAGGGGTAGAAGTGATTTTGCAAGCTTTGGCAGGTAAAGGGGCTGAGCGCGAACTGCAAATGATTGCCAAAGTCTGCCAAGATTTCCCTCAGCTGTGTCCACCCGAGGTGGTCCAAGCTGTCAAAGCCAAAGCATGGACGGTGGAACCCAGCACCTTGCCATGGTCTGATTTTGCTTCTGCCTCTTATTGACCCTCTATGACTACCTTGATTGATTCTTCTGATCCATCCGCTTGTGCAGGTACGGCGGGCAAGGTTGCGCCTGTGATCAACCGTAACCGTTGTGAGGGCAAGGCTGACTGTGTCGCAGTCTGTCCTTACACGGTGTTTCAAGTACGCCAATTCCAATGGGAAGAGATGGGCTCGCTGTCGTTGCGCGGCAATTTAAAAGCGTGGGCGCACAAGCGTATGCAAGCGGATGTCGTTGCCCCTGAGGCTTGCCATGCCTGTGGTTTGTGTTTGAAATCTTGCCCAGAAGATGCCATTACCTTGGAGAAGTTTGCTCTGTAGTTTGGCAACTCAACAGACGAAAAAAAACCTGCTGTCATTAGCAGGTTTTTTGTTTGGCGTGTGAGATAAACACGGATTTAACGCTTAAGGCATGAACTCTTCACCCATGATGAAGGTCACCACACCGATGCGCTGCTGTTGGCTGAAAACGGCCTTCCAAGCGGGCATTTTGCGAAAGCCATTGGTAACGCGGTCATACACAAACTCGGGTTGGTAAGAGGAGGGTTTGAGTTTGGGCGCCTTGCCAGGGTAGGCACTGTTGCCGTGGCAGTGGCGGCATTGGCCATCCCACACTTGCTTGCCTGCTTCGATGTTCGCAGGGTCTTTCATCATGGCAGGTGTGAACACAGGAACCGGTTCATCGTTGGCGGGAGCCGAAGCTTCCTCTGACCAAACGTTGGTGCTTGCAAAGCCAAAGGCCAGCAGTGTTGAAACGAACAGCATCAGCGGTGCGCGACGCAGAGAAACCAAGGAGAGACGTGAAGTTTTCATGACAACAGTATATGCAAAAAAAAACTGCCACCCGTGTCGCACAGGTGGCAGTTTCAGACCTTAGATCACAAAATTATTTGGTAACAACTTTGTAGATAGTGTCAGAAGAGCCGTTGGGGCCAGTGGTGATGGAAGTCAACGCATAGACGTCACCTTTGGCATCTTGGGCGAAAGCCAGGATGTAAGGAACTTTACCGTTGGGGGTTCCACCTTGGACTTCAACAGAAGCCACTTCCATAGACCATTTGCCGTCAGCACCTTTGGTGCCCACGAAGATTTGGCCGTCGTTCTCAGCAAAGCCTTTGCTCCAGTCGCCGAAGATGTACTTGCCTTTAGAGCCAGTGCCATCGCCGCGTGAAACATAACCGCCAGTCACGGAAATGCCTTTGCAACCGTTAGGAACGGCTGTGCAGTTGGCGTATTCCATGATGGAAGCAGTGATACCAGACTTGTCGCAGCTAGCGGGATGGTTGTCAGGCTCTGCCCAGTTGAAGCAGCGCATCACACCTTCCACACGACGCCAGCCCATGTTTTGGCCTTTGTCGATAGCTTTGACGGCTTCCCAGCTGTTTTGCTGCACGTCGCCGCAATACAGTTGTGTGCCACCAGCTTGGTCGAATGAACATCTCCAGGGGTTACGCAGACCGTAAGCCCAGATTTCTGGCAGAACGTCTTTCTTGCCGACAAAAGGATTGTCAGCAGGAACGCCGTAGGGCTTGTCGCCTGTACGGGCATCAACGTCAATACGCAGGATTTTGCCCATGGCAGTGGTCAAGTCTTGACCGTTACCGACCAAAGGATTGTGGCCAATGCCCCAGTCGTTGGCATAGCCGCCGTCACCGGTGGAGATGTACAACTTCTTGTCGGGACCAAAGCCGATCCAGTGACCATTGTGGTTGAACTGGGGCCAGCTGATGGAGTGGATACGACGTGCTGAAGACATGTCTGCAGCGTTTTTGTCGCCTTTGGAGACGGTGTACTCTTCAACCACGTTGCTGTGGTTGTACCAAAGCATTTGACCCAAATCGGATTGGTAGTCCAAGTGGGCTGAGTAAGCCACGTAGAACTTGCCGTTGGATTTGAAGTCGGGGTGGAAAGCCAAACCCAACAAACCGCGCTCGTCGAAGTCTTGCATCAAGGGAACGATTTTGCTGCGGATGTCAAGAAAGGTGCCGGAGATTTTGCCGTTTTCAAGAATCTTGATACGACCGTTTTGTTCAGCGATGAACATACGGCTGTCACCAGCAGGTTGCACCATGGCCAGCGGCGTGTTGATACCACTGACTACCTTTTCGAGCTTGACGCTAGGACCAGCTTGTGCAGCTGTGCCGAATGCCATCAATGTAGTCGCAGCGATAGCCGCAACCAGTTTAAGTGCACGCATTAGAGAACTCCTCATCATTGTGAATTGAACGTAACAATCTCGACTTGCTGTTGCTAAGCGAACCCAGTAACCCTGTCCGTGAGATTGCACCCTTTAATCAGGCGGATGAATAATAGGTCTGATGGAATGTTCTTTGCATAGGTGTTAACTCTATGCTTGGTATTTGCAGGGAAATTTTTTTTGGTGTAAGCGTTTTGTGAACGGATTCGCAAGTGCCCAAACATCCATCAATGGCGCATTGGGGGCTACCCTCTGGGCCTCGCGAAGATGCACTCCCATGGTGCTGACCGATGGCATCGCATATCCGAATTAAGGTTTATTTTTCTTTATTAAAAGGTATCTAAGACTTACTTATTTTAAAAAGTTTCATAAAGCTGTTCTTTTTATGAATTTTTTGGGGCGTTTTGTCATCCTCTTAGGGCTGTAGGGCGTTAATCGACTCAAGATTGTTAACACATGACCACTACCATGAACAAGTTACACGCCGATCAGCCTGCCTACGCGAGCCAAGCTTCTAACGCTAACGCTTACGTGCCCTCGGCCAACACCCCCATCCGCAATACCTTCGAGCGTATTCGCAGCCAATTAGCGCAAGAGGCCGAGCAAAAAAGCCGACCTGTCTCTCGTTTGTACCCTGGCCTACGTGCCCTCAGAGCCTAAACCAAATGTATTGTTAACCCTTCCAAAGGAGGGTTATAGCCACTTTCCCACTGCTGGCCAGCCTTTAAGGGCCACGCGTCTGTCCAGGTACCCGTCGTAATCACATCCCCAGCCTGCACATCAGGCGCCCCAGGGCATTGTCGCAAAGCTTTCAGAAAATACAGCAAAGCCATTAAAGGGCTGTCAAGCACGTTGCTGGCGTAGCCCGTCTCTACCGTTTTACCTTGGTGTTGGAGTTGCAGTGACATACCTGCCAGCCGTGTATGAAGCGCCTCGCCATTGGTGGCTACCTCGCGTACCGCCAAAGGTTTGCCCACCAGTAAATGTGCATGCAGGCCGCTGTCGGTCACAGTGTCGGCGACTTTGAAACGCCAATCCGCTGCGTGAGACTGCACGATTTCAAAACCACAAGCCATCCACTCAATGGCATCAAACAGAGTTTGCGGATTTAACTCTTCAACCGGGGTGCTGCGCATGCCAAACACCAACTCGGGCTCCAGGCGTGGTTGGCTCATGTGGCTGATGTCGACATGGCCTTCGCCTTGGGCGTTGGCAAAGCTTAAGGTGGTGTCCCATACCGTACCCCAAATGGGCTCGAACACTTGGTAGCGTTCCCAAATGCTGCGATTGGTAAAGCCAATTTTGAAGCCGCGTGGCTGTTCGCCGCGCTGCACACGCAACTGGCGCACTTGCAATGCGGTTTGGTAGGCCAGTGCCACATCGTCGGGGATGGCAGCCGCGCTGTCAGCAGGCCACAGGCTGCCTTGGTCTATGTGTTGCAACAGTGTTTCGGGTGTCATGGTGGAGGATGGTTGGGGGAGGGCGCAGACTATCATCGCCCATGGCCATCAAATCTACCATCTACAAGGCGCAGCTACAGATCGCCGACATCGACCATGGCTATTACGCAGACCATGCGCTGACTTTGGCGCGGCATCCCAGCGAGACCGACGAGCGCATGATGGTTCGCCTCGCCGCGCTGGCCATGAACGCGCATTGGGTGCAAGACCTGTGTCAAGGCGACGCGGTCTTGGCGTTTGGCGCGGGCTTGTCTGACCCCGATGACCCCGATGTGTCCATCACCGATTTCACCGGCCGCAAAAGGGTGTGGATAGAGGTGGGGCAGCCCGAAGAAAAACCCATGCTGCGGGCTTGCAGCAAGTCTGACCGCGTACTGGTGTACGCCTTTGCCCATTCAGCCGATATTTGGTGGCGTGGCATCGAGAACAAATTGCATCGCCAAGACAAGTTGCATGTGTTGCGTATTCCTTCTGAGGCCTCGCAAGCCATGGCCGCCATGGCTGAGCGCAGCATGCAATTGCAAGCCACCCTCCAAGAGGGCGGTATGACGCTGAGCAGCCATTTGGGCAGCGTGCATTTCGAACCTGTGGTGTGGCGCTGAACACGCCTACTGTGCGCTGGGTAATTCGTCCCAGCGGGTGGTAAAGCGCGGCGAGCGGTTGGCGCTGCGCATGCGCCAGTCGCGGCTGGTGCCGGTGGCGGCCAGATGGATGGTGTCACGCCCGAAATGCAGGTTCAGGCGATCAAGTGTTTTCATCAGCTCCGCGTCGCGTGTGCGTGTGGTGGTATCTGTGAACAAGCCTTGTTGCTGACGCCGTGCTTCGCTTAAGGCCGTGAGCATCACCCCCGCTTTTTTGTAGGCAAAACCGGTGCGGAAAATTTTGCGCAACGCCACCCATACCGCGTCGCTGAGCAAGCGGGAGTCGTCGCTGGGTTCGGGCAAAGGCACCAACAAACTGGCGTTGTATTGGGGGTCATCAGGCTTGAAGGGGTTGGTGCGGATGAAGACGTGAACAGCCCCTGCCAGCGACTGCTGGGCCCGCAGTTTTTCGCCTGCCCGCGCCACATGCGCGCTGAGGGCTTCGCGCAACTCGACCACGCTGTGCACAGGTCGTCCGAAACTGCGTGAGGCCATGATTTGCTGCTTTGGCGGGGTGATGTCTTCCAGCCCCAAGCAGCTGATGCCGCGCAACTCGCACACGATGCGTTCCATCACCACGCCAAAGCGCTCACGCAAGCGGGCAGGCGGCGTGTTGCGCAGGTCCAGCACCGTGTGTATGTCCATCTCGCCCAAGCGCCGTGCGGTGCGGTGGCCCACGCCCCAGACTTCGCGCACCTCTGTTTGTGCCATCCAGTCTTGGCGCTCGGGGCGTGAGAGGGCGTTCAGGTCGCACACACCGTCGAACACCGATTGTTTTTTAGCCAGATGGTTGGCGAACTTGGCCAAGGTTTTGGTCGGGCCTATGCCCACGCACACCGGCAAGCCGGTCCACTGGCGAATGCGTTGGCGCATTTGCCGCCCCAAGGCCACGCCGCCACCGTGTAGCGGCAACACGTGTTCGACGCGTAAAAAACTTTCATCGATGCTGTAGACCTCAAGGTCGGGTGTGTAGTCACGCAAGATGTCCACTACCCGCTGACTCATGTCGGCATACAGCGTGTAATTAGAGGACAGTGCTTCAATGCCATGCTGTTGTGCCAGTGCCTTGAGTGAGAACCAAGGTGCGCCCATCTTCACGCCCAGCGCTTTGACCTCGTTGGAACGAGCCACCGCGCAGCCATCGTTGTTGGAGAGCACCACCATGGGGATGTTGTGCAGGCGCGGTTGAAATACGCGTTCACAGCTGACATAAAAATTATTCACATCGACCAGCGCAAATTGTGCGGGTGTGTTCATGCCTAGCCCCCGCGTGTCAAGCGTCGCACCACGCCGACCACCACACCCCACACCTCTAACGGTCGCTCGGCATTCAGCACAATGGTTTGGTAAGCAGGGTTTTCGGGACGCAACTCGATGCGCCCGTGTTGCTGGTGCAAGCGCTTGATGGTGTAGTCGCCTTCAACCACGGCGATGACGATGTCGTTGTGCCTCGCTTGCAGCGAGCGGTCCACCACCACTTTGTCGCCGTCTTCGATACTGGCTCCACGCATGGAGTCGCCACGCACATTGAACATGAAAGTGGCGGGCTTGTGGCGAACCAAGTAGTCGTTGAGGTCGAGGCTGTCTTCGGTGTCGTCGGCGGCGGGCGAAGGAAAGCCAGCCGACATGCGGTGCAGCAGCAGGCGCAGCGGCGTACCACTGGGGTGGTTTTGCAAGGATTGGGGGTGTTGGTGCAGGGTGTGCATGTCAAGAGGGGATAACTACTGTATAAAAACACAGTTTATCGGATTTACATTCCGTTTGGGCAAAAGCTTTTGATCGGGTGCGGTGCTATCCTGCACGCCCCAGCAATGCCTCTCCAACTGCTTTGTAGACAAGGTTTTCACCATGACGATTCCCACTTTGATGCGCTTCATCGACCACGGCAGTGGCGGTGCCCCCGAGGTCTTGCAGACGGCCCAAACCGGCGTGCCTGTGCCTGCTGCGGGCGAGGTTTTGCTGAAAGTGGCTTATGCGGGCGTGAACCGCCCCGATTGCTTGCAACGCAGCGGCCGCTATCCGCCCCCACCAGGCGCCTCGCCCATTTTGGGTTTGGAGGCCTCGGGCCATGTGGTGGCGCTGGGCGAGGGCGTGACGCAGTGGAAGGTGGGTGACGCGGTGTGTGGCTTGGCCAATGGCGGTGCTTACGCCGAGTACGTCAGCATCCCCGAGGGACAAGCTTTACCCATTCCTGCGGGTTTCAGTTTGTTGCAAGCAGCGGCTTTGCCTGAAAACTATTTCACCGTGTGGACCAATGTGTTTCAGCGCGGGCATTTGCAGGCAGGTGAAACTTTCTTGGTGCATGGCGGGTCTTCTGGCATTGGTTTGACGGCCATCCAATTGGCCAAGGCCTTTGGCGCCAAAGTGCTGTGTACCGTGGGCAATGCTGACAAGGTGGCAGCGTGTTTGAAGGCCGGTGCCGATGTGGCCATCGACTACCGCCAGCAAGATTTTGTCGCCCAGGCCCTTGCGGCTACCGATCAGAAAGGCGTGAACATCATTTTGGACATGGTGGGCGGCGACTATATGCAGCGCAATTTGCAAACGCTTGCCATGGACGGCCGCTTGGTGCAAATCGCGTTTTTACAGCCCTCGAAAACCGAGGTGGATTGGATTGCGCTCATGGTCAAGCGCCTGACCTTCACCGGTTCCACCTTGCGCCCCCGCAGCGCAGCCGACAAAGCGCAGATGGCCCACGAGTTGAAAACACAGGTTTGGCCCTTGCTGGAAAAAGGCCAAGCCTTGCCGGTGATTCACCAAGTGTTCGATCTCGACCAAGCCGCGCAAGCCCATGCCCTGATGGAGTCGTCCACCCACATTGGCAAAATCATGCTCAAGGTGGCGGGGGATTGATGCAGCGGATGAAACGCAAGCTGGTGTTTGTCTGTGTCGTGGCAGGTGGGCTGCTGTTGGCAAACGCCGCTGATAAGCCACCAGTCGGTGAGCATGCTGCCCATGCCCATGGTTTGGGTTCGTTGGAGTTGGTGGTGCAAGCTGACAAGGTAACTGCTCGTTTCGAAATTCCCATGGACAGCCTGCTGGGCTTTGAGTATTTGCCACGCACGTCAGCACAAAAAAAAGCCGTGAAGGATTTGCAAGCCGCCATGGGTCAAGCCAGTTACTTCATTCGCTTGCCAGCAGCCGCAAACTGCAAGCCCATGTCTTTGGACGTGAAGTCTGCGATGTGGGAGGGCAAGAAATCCGAGCACAGCGACTTGGATGCCGACATGACCTTCACCTGTGCGCAGCCCAGCGCCTTCAGACAGCTTGAAATACCTTTATTCAAGCCACACCCGCGTTTAACTGCATTAAAGGTTGAGATGGTCAGCCCCAAAGGGCAGTCCAGTATCATCCTCTCTGCCCAAGACCCCGTCCTTCGCTGGTAAACCATGGTCTACGCCCTCAAGCTTGCACAACTCTCCCATGCATGGGGCGGTGCTGCGCCTTTGTTTGAGATCACCCAGTTGGCGTTGCCCCAGGGTGAAAACCTGTTCATCCAAGGCCCGAGCGGCTGCGGTAAGAGCACGTTGCTGGGTATGCTGGCGGGGGTCATTTCCGTCAGCCACGGCCAGCTCGAGGTACTGGGCCATGACATGGTCAAGCTATCCAGCGTTGCGCGGGACCGCTTGCGTGGCGAACACATGGGCGTCATTTTTCAGCAGTTCAATTTGCTGCCTTACCTGGATGTGCAGGCCAATGTGCTGTTGCCTACCCGCTTGTTTGCCAGTCGCGCACAAGCCGCCGTCCAAGAATGGGGCGATGCCCAAACCCAAGCCCTGCATTTAATTCAAACCCTGGGTCTGCCCTCAAGCGTTTGGCACCAACCGGTCCACCAGTTGTCGGTAGGGCAGCAGCAGCGTGTCGCTGCGGTGCGTGCCCTCATGGGCAGCCCCCGTTTGGTGATTGCTGATGAGCCTACCTCCGCCTTGGACGACGCCAACCAACAGGAATTTCTTGATCTGCTTTTGGGCTCCGCCCGCAAGCAAGCTGCCAGCGTGGTCATGGTCAGCCACAACGCGCATTTGGCTCAGCGCTTTGATCACGTGTTTGCCATGCCTTTGCGGAGGCAAGCATGATGTGGTTCAGTCTGGCTTGGCGCAGCGCTTGGTCGCGCAAACAGGCTTTGGCCATGGTGATGGTGTCGGTCAGCGTGTCGGTGCTGATTTTGCTGGGGGTGCAGCAGCTGCGCGAGGACGCCAAACGCAGTTTCTCCAATGCGTTGAGTGGCGTGGACCTGATCGTGGGGCCGCGTGGCAGCGCCACCGAACTCATGCTCTACAGCGTCTTCCAAATCGGTCGTCCTTCGCGCAACATGAGCTATGAGGGCTACACCGCATTAGCGCAATTGCCCCAAGTGCATTGGGCGGTACCCATACAGCTGGGCGACAGCTATATGGGCCACCCCGTATTGGGCACTACACCTGAGCTGTTCACACGCTTTAAGAGCCAAGGTCTAGGCTTGCAGTGGGCTCAAGGACGGGCTTTTGCAGACCCCCTCACACAGCCTGAAGCCTTGAGCGAAGTGGTGCTGGGTGCCGAGGTGGCCCGTCGTTTTGGCCACCAGCTCAACGACAAACTGGTACTGACCCATGGCCAGTCCAGTGGCTTGGGTACCGAGCACGAAGACCATCCTATGACGGTGGTCGGTATCTTGGCACCCACTGGCGCCCCCATCGATCGCAGCGTCATCGTCAGTCTGCAGGCGTTTGAGGCCATCCATGTGGGCTGGGGCATGGGTATTTCGCCCAGCGCTTTCAAGACGGCGGGTGGTCTTACACAAGCGCCCGACGTTAAAGACCTGCAACCTGCCAGTTTGTCCGCTGTCTGGGTGGGCTTGCACAACCGTGCCGAGGTGTTCTCGGTGCGTCGCAAAATTGAAAGCTTGGAGCGTGGGCAGTTGATGGCGGTGATGCCCGGGGTGGCGCTGGACGAGTTATGGCAAATCGTGAAGGTGGTTGAAAACACGCTGTTGCTGGTGGGCATGCTGGTGGCAGTCAGCGCCATGTTCAGTGTGGCTGCGGTCTTGTTGGTCGCCATGGCTGGGCGACGCAAAGAGCTGGCCATTTTGCGCGCTATGGGTGCCGCGCCTTTGGCCTTAATGGTCTTTGTACTGTTGGAGTCTTTGTTGGTTTGTGTGGTGGGTATAGTGGTTGGTTATGGGCTGTGCCAAGCCTTGTTGGTTGCGGCGCAAGGCGTATTGCGCACCGAGTTGGGTGTGTTGGTACAAGCAGGTTGGCCTGCGGCGCAGGCGTGGTGGGCGTTGGCGGGTTTGTGCGGCGCTGCTTTGTTGGCCAGTTGTGTACCGGCGTGGCGCGCCTATCGCCTGTCGTTGTCGGATGGCTTGCATCCCCCATCGGTTTGACTGGAAAGGATTTCGCTATGCAAAGACGAGCTTGGTTGGGGTTTTTATGGCGCTGTGTGGGTTTGACGCTTTTGACAGCTGCTGTGGGTGCATCGGCGCAAACCCCTGGCTACAACTTGATCGATTGGAATGATCTTATGCCCGAGCCTTGGGTGAAAGAAATGACCAAAGAGATGGCGGCGCTGGGCAAGTTGTCTAATTTGCAAGACAGCAGCGAAGAGGCTTACAAAGCCATGGCTGGTATGCGTAAAAAATTCGACGAAGCGCCTATCGTCAAAGCGCAATTGAATAAAAAAGTGCGTTTGCCTGGCTATGTTGTACCTTTAGACGCCGAACGCAGTGAAAAACGTGAGTTTTTGTTGGTTCCTTATTTTGGTGCGTGCATCCACACCCCCCCTCCGCCAGCCAATCAAATCGTGCTGATTCGCCCCACGGCACAAAGCAAAATCAAGAAGTTACCGGAGTCTATGGACATCGTCTGGGTCGAAGGCGAGATCAAGGAAGGGCGGGTTGCCACCTCTCAAGGGGTCAGCGGTTATTTGATAGAAGCTGTTTCTGTGGCCCCTTACGAGGTAAAACCGGTCAAACGCTGACTACAATGCGCAAGTTGCGAAATCAAATTTGAACAATGGAAACCCCAGACCCTACCGAATTGGCTGAAGCCGCCACAGATCCTTTCAAGACCTATTGCGCCTTGTTGGTGTCTACCTTGGCTTTGATCCTCGCTTTAAACAACCTGGGTGGCAGTAACACCGGCAAAGAGGCAACGATGACCAATATCCTCGCTGCCAATATGTATTCCTTTTACCAAGCCAAAAGCATTCGCCAAACCGAGTACAAGCTCGTTGCGGACCGCTTGGAAATCCAGTTGGCTACTGAAAAACTCAGCCCCCAAGCCACAGAGTTGATTCAGAACAAACTGGCGGCTTACAAAAAAAACATCGAACGCTATGAGTCTGAACCCGAAACTGGGGAAGGAAAAAAAGAACTCATGGCCAAAGCCAAGCATTTGGAAGAAGAGCGTGACTTGGCATTGCGCAAAGACCCTTGGTTTGACTATGCCGAAGGCCTGCTCCAACTGGCCATTGTTCTGACCTCTGTGGCTATCATCTCCAACCGACGCGCCATGTTTTACGCTGCCATTGTCTTGGGCATGGTGGGTTCGGCATGCACCCTCAACGGCTATTTTCTTTTTTACTAAACTACACACTTCACTTCAAAGCGAGACTGACTTATGGCAACCAATATCGATCAATCCAACAACCTGGTGATTGGCAACGGCGTGACTTTCAAAGGCACGCTCAATGTGCCTAAGAAAGCCACCATTTATGGCACGGTTGATGGTGAGTTGACTGCTGAAGAAATCTTTATCGGCCAGTCTGGAAAAATCACAGGCAAAGTCACTGCCCGCAGCATCGAAGTCGAAGGTGAAATGCACCAAGTCATCCATTGCCGCGATCACCTGCATATCCGTGCCACAGGTAAAGTCTCAGGCAAGCTTGAGTACTCTCAAATTCAAATCGAACGCGGTGGTGAATTCCGCGGAGAAATGCAGCAAGTTGGCGCACCGCCAGTGTATCCAGCGGGTAACAACCCTGCTGCTGCCCCTAAGCCTGTCATGGCCCCACCTGCTGCGCCTGCTACACCCGCAGCCCCTCCTGCCGGCAACAACGCCAACTGATCAAGACCCCTGTTTGTAGGGGTTTTCACAAACAGCGTCCGGTGCTTTCTTCATGCACCGACAACCAAAGCCATAGGTTTTCAGGTTCTTTTTTTCAATGCCTCTGATCGAGGCATTTCTTTTTTGAGCGGCTGGAATATAGAGTTTGGGTTCAAACACCTGTTGGCGCTTTTTGCCATCTTTCATTTCAAAACTGGCACCCACACAATAAATCGGGCCACTTAATCGGTTTTCGATTTCAAACAACATCAGTTGTGGATCGTCACTGGACCAGCCCGATTGGATAGTGACTTGTTTCAGCTCTGCAGGCGTTAAGTCAAAGCCTTTGAGAGGCTCTTGGGTGTCCCACCAACCCATGCTGAAAGCCGCATGGGCGATCAAGACCGTACACAACACCACCCACCGTTTCATAGCAAGGGCAAGATGTCTTTCAAGCTGTGGCCGCTGTGAGTGGGGCGGGGGCCCAGAGTTTCGAAGGGAAGGCCTTGGCGGTTGACCCAAAAGCTTTTGAAACCGAACCAAGTTGCGCCTAACGCATCCCAACTGTTACTGGACACAAACAATACCTCGCGCACATCCATGGGGTAATGGTGGGTGACCAAGCCATAGCTTTGCGGAGAGGTTTTGAATTGCCGCACTTCATCAACCGACAGGATTTTGTCGATCAGGCCTGTCATGCCAGCGCTGCTGACAGCCTTGGACAGCATATCGGGGCTGCCGTTGGACAAAATAGCGCAGCGCATACCTATGGCTTTGAGATGCTGCAAGACATCCCAATTTTCTTCAAAGGGGCTGAGTTGAGCGTATTGGTCCATCAATTGTTTTTGTTTGGACGGTGTGAGCTCCAGCCCAAGTTTTTGGCAGGCGTATTGCAAGCCCAGGCGTGTTAAATCCCAAAATGATTGGTAATGCCGACTGCCTAAGGGGTTGAGTGGATCGCTCATGGTGACCAAGCGACTGTATTCAATTTGTTTATCGCGCCATAACACCGACAGCGTTTGGCCTTGCCCAGGAAACAACTGCTCGGCCATGGCGCTGATCGAGTACACGTCGAACAAGGTACCGTATGCGTCAAAAACCACCAAACGAATCATGGGTCACTCCTGCTATCGCATTGACTCGGTCTCACTTCTTGTCCTTAGATAGCTTTTGGGGCCATCGTATACTTATTTTATGAAGATTCTTATTCTCAACGGCCCTAACCTCAATCTGCTGGGTACACGTGAGCCCGAGCAGTACGGGCACGCCAGTTTGGCCGATGTGGAGGCTTTGTGCCGTGCGACTGCCGCCCCTTTGGGTTTGGAAGTGCATTTTGTGCAAAGCAACCATGAAGGTGAATTGATTGACCATATTCATGCCTATGGACAACTTTGCCAACAAGGCAAAGCCATTGGTGCGGTTTTTAACCCTGGTGCATTTACCCATACCTCGGTGGCTTTACACGATGCTATCAAGGGTACTGGATTGCCCGTGATTGAAACGCATATCAGCAACGTGTTTGCGCGTGAAGCTTTTCGCCACCATTCCTATGTATCGCCAGTGGCTGTGGGTGTTATTGCTGGCTTGGGTATCCAAGGTTACGCTTTGGCTGTGCAAGCTTTGGCCTATCGGCAAGCAAAATTAAGCGCATGAACATACCTGTCGCGACTGTCTTGGTCGCTGGCATCATGCCTTTGTTAGGAACGGCCACTGCCAAATGGGGATTCAAGGGTTTTGACAACCATAACCCCAGAGCGTGGTTGGCTGAGCAAACAGGTTTGCGGGCCCGCGCCAACGCAGCACAGCACAACAGTTTTGAGGCCTTTCCTTTTTTTGCCATTGCCGTTGTTTTGGCCTTGCATTTCCAAGGGGATGTGGCTTGGCTTGATGGGCTGTGCTTGGCATTCATCGCGGCCAGAGTTCTGTATTTTGTGGCTTATATGATGGACTGGGCCAGCTTTCGCACCTTGTGTTGGCTGGTGGGGTATGGCGCGTGTATGGCCATCTATCTGCAGTTGTTGTGAACTGCGCTAGCGTCCTGGTTTTATTCTGAAATGACTTTGCAGGCGCCCTTAATGCTGCGGGCTGTTTTCATTTGCTCGCAGCGTTCCATGGCTTTGCGCTCAGCGACAGCAGACATCTTGACGTAGATAGAGCAGGTGAAGACCATTTTTTCTTGGTCCATGCTGTTGTCATAACTGACAGCACAACGACCGATCTCGCCAAGGTGGGGCTTTTCATTTCGATAGGCTTCTTGCAAAGGACCAGGCAAGTCGTGTAACGACACATAGGGAAACTTGTAGGGGTCGTTGGCCAGGGCCAGCGTTCCCCATACCCACAGCACGGCAAGGCTTGCACAACGGCATATGAATGTACTTCTTTTCATGGAGCCATCATAAAACAACTGCCTGTCATCCAGACCGCTTGTGGCCGCGTTGAATACATGTCTTTCAATCTTTATCTAGGTTTCTTATGAAAAAGCCTCTGTTTTGCTTGGCACTGTGTTTCATGTTGGGTGTTCCCAGCTTATCCATGGCACGCGATGAGGGTTGGGATCACCATGCCTATCATGGCCAACACAGAGGGCATGGCGATCACGGTAGGGGTTGGGCGCCATGGGTATCGGCTGCTGTGATTGGCTCCAGCTTGTACTGGGCCAATCAAGCGTACAGCCAACCCATCACGGTTATTGCACCCCCACCGCCACCTGTGGTCTTGGAAGCACCCCGTGTGGCTTATTTTTGTCAATCTTCCCGTCAGTACTACCCTTATGTTTCCACTTGCAACATGCCATGGCAGGTGGTGCCTTATTGAATTCACAGCACCTGCGTGGTCTTTTGCCCTTGGCGCGAAGAGTGTCTCACCAAGCCACCCATTGTTTCAATGTCCACTGTGGCGGGCTTGCCTTGGTAGACCTTGTTTTTTAACCAAGCCATTTCTTCTTGCAATGCTTTCTGACCTCCTAGCTGCCTGTGCCAGCATTTGATGTCGGGCGCCCACCGGTAACCACGGGCCTTGAGTAAATCTTTGCTGTCAAAGGGGGACCCTGTGGCGTACAGCCGAACTTGGGGCTCATTCAATGACTCCAGCAAGCGCAGCAAGGCGGGTTGCTGGCTTTGTGGCAAGACCGCGTGAAGCAGTTCTAGCAATGCCCAGCAATCGGTTTCGGCGCGATGTGCTTCATAAAAAACGCCTTGGGTTTGTAGCAAATATTCCAGCTTGGCAGAGCCAACACCCTCGCTTTTCCAATCGATGTCTTTGATGCTGCAAGCCCATTGTTTGTTTTCGAAAGCAGGCCAACGGTTTTCCACAAAGGGGCGGTCAAAGCTGGCATTGTGGGCAATGATGACGGTGGCTTTTGCGATGATTTTGTGAACTTGGTCATCATTGATGCGTTTGCCTCGCACCATGTCATCGGTGATGTGATGTATTTGCGTGGACTCGGGTGGAATGGGGCGTCCAGGGTCTTCGAGTTCATCAAACACCTCTATGACACGGTGAATAGTGCCCAACACAGGGTCAAACTCAAAAGCAATCATGCCCAGCTCTATTACTTGGTCGTCTTGCACGTTTAAGCCTGTGGTTTCGGTATCAAGCACGACAGCTGTTTGTAAAACTTGTCCAATTGCTGATGGTACAAATTGTTGTCTTGGTACCAAGCGACGTAACACACGGTAATCAGGGTGCTGGTTCAGGGCTTGTGCCAGTTCAAGAATGTCTGGGGGTGATAGTTCATCGAGGTTCATAGAATGCTTTAGAGACTGGCGATGGTGGATAAGCCTACAGGCAGAGTTTAAGGGGCAGATGTGGTTAGCAAAAACAGCGAGCAATGCAGGGGCAGGTTCATCTGTTGGGGTATGGGTTTTTTTGCTATGTTGGGGATTGCCTGCGCGCAAGACATACCTGACACCATACCCAAGCCCGCAGCTTCAGAACCTGCAAAAGTCATGGGCTTGTATTTCACGCCACCGTCCGACGCAGCCAAAGCGGTCATTGACGCAATTGACCAAAGCCGTAATGAAATCTTGGTTCAGGCCTATGGATTTACGCACTTGCCTATGGCGCAAGCGTTGATTCGAGCGCATGCAAGAGGCGTCAAAGTACAGGTCATGTTGGATGAAAAAAGCCAATCCACCAACCGCAATGTCATCGATATATTGCGCGAAGCCCAAGTACCTTTGCGCATGGATGGACAACATGCGATTGCGCACAACAAAGTGATGGTCTTGGATACTCAGACGGTCATTACAGGCAGTTACAACTTCACCAATGCCGCACAAAGCCGCAATGCAGAAAATTTGTTGATACTGGGTTCGCCAGAGTTAGCGCAAAACTACAAAGACAACTGGCAGCAGCATTGGGAACACAGTCGTTAAGAGTTTTGCTCTCGCAAGATCTTTGCAGCTTGTGTTACCAGCGTTGGACCTTGGTAAATCAAGCCTGTGTAAATTTGAACCAAGTTTGCGCCCGCTTGGTATTTGCTCAGGGCGTCTTCTGCACGCATGACACCCCCCACGCCTATGAGCGGAAAGTGTGGTCCCAATGTTTGACGCAAGCTGTGAATGACACGGTTGCTGGCCTCCAAGACGGGTAAGCCAGAGAGTCCACCCGCTTCGTCACCATGGGGCAGGTGTTGAACTGCATCGCGGGATAAGGTGGTGTTGGTGGCGATCACGCCCCACGCATTGTCTTTGACCTTACCCTCTGCCATGCAATGCGTTTGCAGTGTCATGCAAAGCTGTTCAAGTTGCGCGTCGTCTAAATCGGGTGCAATTTTGATGAAGATGGGTACATGCTTTTGATGGGTATGCGCCAAGGCTTGGCGCGCTTCATTTAACAAGCTCAGCAAAGCCGACAAAGCGGCATCGTTTTGCAAGCTGCGTAAATTTTGCGTATTGGGGCTAGAGATATTCACCGTCACATAGTCGGCAAAGGGGTAGACCGCATGCAGGCAGGTCAGGTAATCATCGGCTGCACGCTCAATCGGTGTGACGGCGTTTTTCCCAATATTTAAACCTAACAGCATAGGACTGGGTTTTTCTTGTCGAAAGCGTGCCCTTTGAACATGGTGCAAAAAATGCTCAAGCCCTTGGTTGTTAAACCCCAATCGATTGATCAAGGCTTGCGCTTGTGGCAGGCGAAACATACGTGGCTTGGGATTGCCCGTTTGTGCCAATGGGGTTACCGTACCCACCTCCACAAAACCAAAACCCATGGCAGCAAAAGCGTCTATGCAACGGGCGTTTTTATCCAGACCGGCGGCCAACCCCAGACGATTGGGAAAGGTCAGACCAGCCAATGGCACAGGGTCTTCAATGCGTGGCTGTTGGTACAACCAACGCAATGCATTGTGTTGGGTCGCAGCTAACACGGACAAGGTGACATCGTGCGCTTGTTCAGCATCTAAGCTGAATAACAAAGGCCTAAGCCAAGGGTAGGGCAACAGGGACATGGATAATGGGTCGTATCACGAAATCTAGGAATTGTCACCGATGCCCCAACTCACTGGCCAAGACGCACTCAAAGCCCAAGTTGCCCAAGCTGCTTTGGCCTATGTAAAGCCTAACCAATGGATTGGGGTAGGCACAGGTTCGACTGTCAATTTTTTTATCGATGCGTTAGCCAAAAGCGGTATCGCGATTCAAGGCGCTGTTTCAAGCTCTGTGGCCTCTACCCAGCGAATGCAGGCCTTGGGCATCAACGTGGTGGATTTGTCTGAGGTTGAATCTTTGGCTGTGTACATCGATGGTGCTGACGAAATCGATGGCCATGGCTTTATGGTCAAGGGCGGTGGTGCGGCACTGACCCGCGAAAAAATCGTGGCAGCACAGGCCAAACAATTTGTTTGCATCGTTGACCAAAGCAAACGTGTAGACATATTGGGTGCGTTTCCTTTGCCTGTAGAGGTTATTCCCATGGCTGCACCACAGTTGATACGCGCGTTTGCGGCGCTCGGTGGCAAAGCGGTGCTTCGCTTAAAGAATGCGCAAGCCGTTGTCACGGATAACAGCCAGAACATCTTGGACGTGCATGGCTTAAAACTGACTGAACCCTTGGCGCTTGAGGCGCGTATCAGCCAGTGGCCAGGCGTGGTCACCGTGGGAATTTTTGCGTTTCAAAAAGCGGATGTGTGCTTGATGGCCACACCAGAGGGTGTGCAGACCTTGCGCTTTTAAGCAGCCATACCTTGGTGACGCATCAAGGCATCAATAGAAGGCTCGCGACCGCGGAATTCTTTGAAAGAACTCATGGCAGGGCGGCTGCCACCCCTCTCCAAAATACTTACTCTGTAACGGCGTCCTGTTTCAACCGATGGTGTGCCATCATCCGCGGCGGTCTCTTCGAAGGCTGCGTAAGCGTCGGCACTCAGTACCTCTGCCCACTTGTAGCTGTAATAACCCGCAGCATAGCCACCTGCAAAAATATGGCTGAATGAGTGTGGCATGCGGTTCCACGCGGGGGGATGTAACACCGCGACTTCATCACGAACTTCCTTGAGCACACCCAGCACATCGTTGCAGCGTTGCGGTTCGGTGTGCAAACGCATATCCAACAACGAGAACTCGATTTGCCGCAAAGTTTGCAAGCCACTTTGAAAGTTTTTGGCAGCCAGCATCTTGTCAAACAAAGCGCGCGGCAGAGGTTCACCTGTGTCTACATGCGAGGTCATGTGCCGCAAAACGGACCACTCCCAGCAAAAGTTTTCCATGAACTGACTGGGTAATTCAACCGCATCCCATTCCACGCCACTGATACCAGACACATCACGCTCATTCACTTGCGTCAGCATGTGGTGAAGACCATGTCCGCACTCGTGAAACAGGGTGATGACATCGTCATGGGTCAGCAAAGGCGGTTGACCGTTGACGCCTTCGGCGAAATTGCATACCAGGTGAGAGATGGGGGTTTGCAATACGCCGGTGTCAGGGCGTAGCCAACGCGCACGTACATCGTCCATCCAAGCGCCGCCGCGCTTGCCGTTACGTGCACCCGGATCCAGATAGAACTGCCCCACCAACTGGCCAGCACGTTCGATTCGGTAGAACTCCACTGTGGGATGCCATACGGGTGCGTTGTCGGGCCGGATACTGACTTCAAACAAGCTTTCCACGATTTTGAACAAGCCCGCCATTACCTTGGGCGCCGTGAAGTAGGGTTTGATGTCTTGCTCACTGAAGTTGTAACGCGCTTCTTTGAGTTTTTCGCCCATAAAAGTCCAGTCCCAAGGCTGGGGTTCAGCGATGTTGAAATGTTCGCGGGCAAAGTCACGCATTTCTTGCAAATCTTTTTCAGCATAAGGTTTGGCTCTTCGGGCCAAATCACGCAAAAAATCCATCACTTGCATGGGTGATTCAGCCATTTTGCTGGCAAGCGAGACTTGTGCATGGTTGTCATAGCCAAGCAAAGTGGCTTCTTCTTGGCGAAGTTGCAAAATCTCTTGTAACAGCGCGCTGTTGTCGTATTGAGGATGGGCAAACTCTGCTGAGGCGCGGGTGGCGTGGGCGCGATAGAGTTTTTCACGTAAAACGCTGCTAACTGCATATTGCATAACGGGCAAATAGCAAGGCATTTTCAGCGTGAGCTTGTAGCC
>DAIQOH010000005.1:0-47763 GCA_036787995.1 Limnohabitans sp.
GGTAGATGTCCTGCAAAGCAGCCAAATTCTCTTCATTGAACATCTTCACGTAATGAAACATCAGTTGTTCTGGTGACATTTCATCTTGGGGGTGAGCAAATGAAAAATTACTTGATATCAGCAAGCAAACAGCCATGAACAATTTCTTCATATTGAACCCTTCAATTTATGTCTTATGAACTCGCACTGAGTTTTGAATTTCAACAATATCCTTCTTGTGCGATAACACAAGGTCAGCAACCGCTTTGATATCGTCTTCTTCCATTTTGTGCGCCACCAGCACATCATGAAGAATATGAAGCACTTCATCAAAAGCATCTTCGGAAATTCTTCTGCCCTTGTGAGAATGACTCAGTACTTTCTCAACGTGAATGTCAGCTGGCTTACCCAGCAGGTGTGAAATGAATCCAATTTGATGGTTTATCAACCGTTCAGCATCTATACCAACAAAGTAAGGCTTTAACTTGTAATTGGTGAGAACTTCTTTATAAAACGCACGAACAATCAATGTAACCGTGGGAACTCCACCGTACTTGTCGAATAATGTCATTGCTCAGTCCTCAGCAGAGTGTTAAATGGATTGCGGATTAATGTAAGTCCAAATTTCAAATGTGTTACTTCAGACCGCCACCCAAGTCTCGCTATAATTTGCGGCTCGGCGCTTTAGCTCAGTCGGTTAGAGCGATGGAATCATAATCCACAGGTCCGCGGTTCGAATCCGTGAAGCGCCACCAAATTCAAAGCCCTTGAGCACTAAACCAAGGGCTTTTTCTTTATTCCAAGCTCTCATCAGGGCTGAAATTCAGCTCTACTTTGGCGCCACTGGGATCTTCGCAAAACAATTGCCAAGGCCCATTCGGTCGGTGCTGCAATTTATAGGGGTAGCCTGCTTCATCGAAAACAGATTTAACCGTTTTCAAATCTTTGGCAGTGAACGCCATATGGTCAATGACCCCAGCAGGTGGATTGGGGATGGGACGCTCAAAATACAAATGCAGTACAGCCGTGTCACCCGCATATAACCATGCACCAGGAAAACCCAAGTCAGGTCTTGGTCCTACTCTCAAACCAACAATGCGTTCATAAAAATCCACGGTAGCCACAGCATCTTTGGCAATGGCCGTGAAATGGTTCATGCCAACAATCATGTCACGACCCTTTGCTTTTCAAGCCACAAAGGTGTTTTCAATCACACCTAAATGGGCTATGTCAATGCGGACTTTGTCACCAGGCTTTAAGTACTGGGGTGGATTAAGACCCATACCCACACCCGCAGGTGTACCTGTTGCAATCAAATCACCAGGATACAAAGTGATACCTCGAGAACAAGTTTCAATCAAGCTTGGAATATCAAAAATCATATGGGACGCATTGCCATCCTGTCTCAATTCACCGTTTACCCAGCATGTGACTTGTGCATTCAAGCCATCAAATATGTCTGCGGTAGCCACCCATGGACCCATGGGACAAAAGGTATCAAAGGATTTACCCAAGTCCCACTGCTGATGGCGCATTTGCACATCACGTGCGGTGACATCATTGACCACGGTATAACCATACACATACGACATGGCATCTGCTTTAGAGATGTTTTTTCCTTGCTTGCCGATGACTACCAATAACTCTGCTTCATAGTCAATCTGTTGAGAAACATTCAGGGGTAAAAGCACATCGTCATAAGGGCCAGTGACACACTCGGGAACTTTGGTGAACACGATAGGCCATGCATTAGGGTCCGCATTGTTGTCTTTGAAAACAGTGGTTGAAAGCTCCTTGGCATGCGCATGGTAATTTCTACCAACACAAAAAATATTTCGCATAGGGCGTGGAATAGGCGCCAATAATTTCACATCTTTCAAAGAAATTGCCTGTGTACTAGCGACAGGAAATGCTTTGCCATTGGCCTTCCTGTCTACCAAGGCAAGAACACCCAGGGCATTTTCTTGTGGGCTTAAATCCAAAGAATGAACAGTTAACCCATCGTCGCTTAAGCGCCCTACATGCTGACTGCCTTGGTACATAAACGTTGCTAGCTTCATGCTTGTCCTTTGATAGATTTTCTTTGAGTCACTTTAACTTCGTTGGAGTTTATGCGAGCCTGTGCCTGGATTTGAGCCGCTTCTACCAATGCTTTAGCTATCCACAGCACGGTTGTTTCGACTTGCTTACTGGATTCACTCCATATGTCTTTCAACACTATATAAGGCTCTATGCCATAGACAACTGACAAGGCTTTGTGCAGTTGGACATAAATATCTTCTGGTAATTGCGCTTTGAATGGGGCCATGGCATGCGCCAAAATTTGTATCCGGTAACCTCGACGAAACGAAGGCTCTTTCAACTGGCCGGCCAGTGCTAAAGCGCGTTGCTCTAGGGAGAGCTGCACCGCGGTTCGAAGTGATGTTTCATTTTGACTTAGGCGAGGCAAGCTTCGCGAAAACAAATCCATCACTCGGTCTATACCCTCCAAGTGGTCTGATGCAAAAGTACGCATAGGGCCCAATGAAGCCCCAACCACGGCAGTCAGCATAGAAGCACGGCTGGGGAAACACCGATAAGCCGTTGCTCTAGAAACACCTGCCAGCTTTGCCACATCTGAGACTGAAGGCGCAGCACCCGTAGATTCAATTTGCTTACGTGCGATGTCAAGAAGCAGATTGAAAGTGGCTTGCTTCACTCCCGCAGGAGCTAATGGTTTATCCGGAGTGGGAGGTGTGATTTTTCTTGCCATCAGGGTAAATCAGGATAAAAAAAAGGCCTAGGTCACTTTCGCACAAAACCATCAACCCTTAGGATGAGGCGAGCAAATGAGACACACGTCTCATTTGGTGTGGGTCAGTTTATAGCTCTACCCAATGCTATTGGCAATAGGAGTCTGCAAGATGTTGAAAAAAATGCTCACCACAAGGATGAAAACGGGATGAGTTTTTACCTGCTGGACCATGTGGCCGTAGAAGAAAGCGGCACGGGCTCGCCTGTGGTTTGCGTGCACGGTTTGGGCGGCAGTTCTAATACTTGGACAGCTATGCATCCCAGTCTGGATGCCCACCGTTTTGTGCGCATGGATCTTCCTGGCAGTGGTCGCTCCGCATTACCCAGCCAAGGTTTGAGCATGGATTTTCTGATTGAATGCCTGCAAACCATTTGCAAACGATTGGGCATAACTCAAGCGCAATGGATGGGTCATTCGATGGGAACCATCTTGCTGCAACATTTGGCCATTGCTGCCCCTTCGCTGGTCAAAAGCATGGTGTTGTTGGGGCCCTTGGCTGAGCCGCCAGAGACTGCGCGTGACCCTATTCGTGCCAGAGCCAACAAGGTTAAGAACGGTGGCTTGCAAGGCCTGCAAGAAGTCACTGAAGGCTTGTTGAACACGGCTGTCTCCGAGCACAGCAAACGCCATAACCCCAGTGCTTTTGCCTATGTTCGTGAAAGTCTGATGCGACAGACACCTCTTGGTTATGCAGCTACTTGCGAGGTATTGTCACAAGCACGCAGCGCAGACGTAGAGCGTATCCATGTACCAGTTTTGCTGATCACGGGCGATGAAGACAAAGTGTCGCCGCCTGAAGCGGTTCATACTTTGGGGCGGCGCTTTGCGAACGCCAAGACCGTGGTTCTGACACGATGCGGGCATTGGACGCCCATTGAAAAACCCCATGAATGTGCACGTGAAGCACGTGCCTTTTTAAAACGACACGCTTGAAGGAAAACCCATGAGCCAAGTGCTGTTTACCAATGTGAACGTCTTTGATGCGACGGGAGAGATGCCTTACCCTGGTGAAGTACTGGTGGAAGGTAACAAAATTGTCCGGGTCACCAAAACCCATCAAGGCATGCGAAACATGCCCTTGGCAGGTCAAACCGTCATCGACGGTGCTGGATGTTTTTTAATGCCAGGGATGGTTGAAGCGCATACCCATTTTTCGTGGAACAACCAACCCAGCTTGGATGCGATTCAACGCATGCCACCCGAAGAACATATTTTGTGGTGCGCTGAAGTTGCCAAGGTTTATTTGGACATGGGCTGGACCTCATGCGTAGGCGCAGCTGCAGCCAAACCAAGGTTGGATATTGTGATTCGCAATGCCATAAATGACGGCACCATCATTGGGCCGCGCTACACCGCACCCAGCCAAGAAATCACAGTTCCCGGTGGTTTGGGTGACAGCACCCAACCTCACTTGCCGCAACAAGAGTTTTCATTCGGTGCCGTCGTCAGTGGCAACGACGAAATGCGTCGCTGTGTTCGCATGTTCTGCAAATACGGCGTCGATACCTTGAAAATCAACCTCTCAGGTGAGTCCATCACTGGCATGTCCAGTGAACAAAGCCAATTCACCGAAGAGGAAATCACCACCTGCGTACAAGAAGCCAAAAGTTGGGGTAAGTGGGTCGCCGCCCATGCTCGCTCAACATGGTCTGTGAAGCAATGCGTCAAGCAAGGCATCAACGTGATTTACCACGCCAGTTTTTTAGACAATGAGGCGTTGGACCTGCTAGAGCAACACCGCAATGCACATTTCATCGCACCCGGATTGGCGTGGTTGATCAATACCTGCCATAACGCCAAAGAATATGGTCTTACACCCGATGTGGTCCAAAAAATGGGCTACTACAAAGAACTGGATGCAGCCATTGAATCCATGCGCGCTTTGCACAAACGTGGCGTACACATCATGCCCGGCGGTGACTACGGTTTTGCGTGGACGCCCCATGGCACCAATGCAAAAGACCTTGAATATTTCATCAAGCACATAGGCATGTCCAATTTAGAGGCTTTGCTCAGCGCCACAGCATGGGGTGCGCCCATGATGCGCAGTGCAGAGCCCTTAGGACAACTGCGTGAAGGCTACTTGGCTGACATTCTTTTGATTGATGGTGACCCGATGGCAGACATCACTGTGTTACAGGACAAGTCACGCATTTTGGCTGTCATGAAAGATGGCAAGTTCCATCGCGAACCACCGTCAGTTACCAGCCGAGGAACGCCTACCCGTCAGTCACCCCCCACACGTTGGGCCGCTTAAGTTTTCAAGAGGAGACCGCCATGACCGCCACGCTATTTACCAATGTGCGAATTTTGGATGGTTCGGGTGCCGCACCCTACCCTGGCAGTGTTTTGGTTGAGGGTAAACGCATCAAGCACATCAGCAAGTCTGCAGCACCCATGTCAGCTGGTGACGCCATGCAAGTCGATGCAGCGGGTGCCACACTTATGCCCGGCATGTGCGAAGCCCATACCCATTTTTCATGGAATAACGCAGCCAATTTGGCAGGCATTCAAACCATGCCCCTCGAGGAGCATGTGTTGTGGAGCGCCAAAGTGGCTAAAACCTATTTGGAAGCGGGATGGACATCCTGTGTTGGTGCCGCCTGCGCTAAACCACGTTTAGATGTGGTCATTCGCAACGCCATCAACAGCGGTCAAATTCCTGGACCTCGCTACTTGGCAGCCAGTCAAGAAATCACGGTGCCTGGTGCTTTGGGCGATGAAACTTTGCCCCACTTGCCTTTTCCCGAGTTCAGCTTTGGCGCCAACGTCAATGGCGCGGAGGACATGCGCAAATGTGTACGCATGTTTTTGAAATACGGCGTGGACTCCATCAAACTGAACTTGTCTGGCGACAACTTCACCCCCGACTCTCCTGCTGAAACCCATTGGATGACGGAGGCTGAAGTCGCCGCCGCCATGGAAGAGGTTCGCATGCGTGGCAAAAGGGCTGCTGCCCATGCGCGCTCTGGGCCATCGGTTCAGCAGGCCTTGCGCCATGGCATTGACATCATTTACCACGCCAGCTTTTGCGATGAAAAAACGCTAGACATGCTGGAAGCAGCGAAAGACCGTGTTTTTGTCGTGCCCGGCATAGGCATCGTGCATGCATTGCTCAATGAAGCATCCGAGTGGGGTATTACCCGCGCAAAAGCCGAGAGCATGGGCTATGCCATTGAATGGGAAGCGGCATTGAAATCCTTGTCTGCCATGCACAAACGTGGCATCCGCGTCATGCCCGGTGGGGATTACGGTTTTGCTTTCACACCGCATGGACAAAATGCCCGTGATTTGGAGTTTTTTGTTCGTTATCTTGGCTTCACGCCCATGGAAGCGATTCGTTCATGCACCTTGTATGGCGGTCAAATCATGATGAAACCCAATGAACTCGGTTTGGTCAAAGAAGGCTATTTGGCTGATCTGTTGTTGGTTGATGGAGACCCCTTGACCAATTTAGCGATTCTGCGAGAGCCCTCTCGCATGTTGGCCGTGATGAAAGACGGTGTGTTTGCCAAGCATCCCCCCACCACCCGTCAACGCGCATGGGAGCGTGCTGCATGAGCCGTGGGCGTTTGGCTTTTTGGTGGCTGTTGGTTTTCCCCTTGGCCTTGCTTGCCCTGTGGGGCTTGTTCGATGATGTCGTGCTTTTTTTGAAAACCCTGCTCAACGGCTTGACCTTGGCTTCCTTGTATTTCATTGTGGCCAGTGGGTTTACCTTGGTTTTTGGCTTGATGCGTAATGTCAATTTGGCGCATGGCTCATTATTTTTGGTTGGTGCTTATGTGGGTTGGATCGTAGGCGACCTGACCAGCTCTTGGCTGCTGGCTGTTCTCGCGGGGTTTGTGTCTTCAGCGGTACTCGGGGTCTTGATTCAAATGGTCGTTTTCAGACGCATGCAAGGCGAAGACCTGAGACAAACTTTGGTGACCATCGGTTTGTCCATTGTGTTGGCTGATTTGATGCTCTGGTATTTTGGCGGTGAAATTTACACCTTTGATCCGCCTGCTTGGATTTACGGCACCATGAGTTTGCCCATCATCGAAAAATTTCCGACCTATCGCATCATTGTGTTGCTGATTGCCATTGCCATTGGTTTCGGTCTGTGGGGATTACTCAATGGCACACGCATTGGCATGATGATTCGCGCAGGTGTGGATGACCGCGGCATGCTGTCTGCATCTGGCGTGAATGTACAACGAATTTTTGCCCTTACCTTTGCTTTAGGTGCTGGGCTTGCCGGCTTGGCAGGTGTTGTGGGCGGCACTGCTTTGTCTATTTCACCTGGAGAAGACACACGTTATTTATTGGCTTCATTGGTTGTCGTGATTGTGGGTGGCATGGGCAGTGTGCCGGGTGCAGCCATAGGCGCGTTGCTGATTGGTCTGGCTGAACAATTTGGACAAGCCTACGCACCTACCTACAGCGTGGTTTTCACCTTCGTCATCATGATCATTGCATTGGCTTTCAGGCCACGCGGTGTTTTAGGAAAAGCCACATGAGTGCTGCCCACTGGCGTCGCGCCATGAACACACAGTCGCCCGGTGTGAGGGTGACGGTCAGCACACAAAGTCCGGCTGTGTCTACCCATGTTCCACGCACACCACGTTACAGCGCACCTTCATACCAAGGTACGGGTTGGTGGTCGCGCTTGTGGGCACCCGTCCATCTTCGCCATTGGATCGTGATGGCCTTGGTGTTGCTTTACCCCGTTGTGGCTTCTCCCTTTTTCACTTACCAAATTGGCGCGCAGTCTCTGGCTTTAGGTCTTATCGCTTTGTCATTGACTTTTCTAGGTGGCTATGGCGGCATGGTGTCGCTGTCACAAATGACCGTCGCAGGCTTAAGCAGTTACCTCATTGCCATCTTTGGAACCAGCAGCATGCAAGCCATCAGCTTGGGATGGCCTTGGTGGTTAGCTGCCCTCTTTGCCATGCTGATTTCGGTGGTTTTTGCCACTTTGATCGGTTGGTTATCGGTCAGAACCGAAGGCATTCACACCATCATGATTACCTTGGCCATTGGTGTGGCTTTCTTTTATTTGACCCAACAAAACTACGTTCTCTTCAATGGTTTCCAAGGGTTTAGCAAGATTGGAGCGCCTACCGTAGGCGAGGTAGATTTCACCGATCCGGTTGCGTTTTATTTTTTGGCATTGGGTTGTGCACTTGCAGGCTACTGGGCTGTCAAATATTTGGTACGTGCACCTTTTGGTTTGGCGTTGCAAGGTATACGCGATAACCCACGCCGCATGAACTCACTGGGTTTCAATGTCACCGCACACAGGCTAGCTGCACATGCTTTTGCAGGACTGCTAGCCTCTGTAGGTGGCATTCTTTTGGTTTGGTACAACAACCGCGTCTCACCAGGCTCCATCAACACCGGCGCACTGATCAATATTTTGGTCATTGCTGTGCTTGGTGGTATGAAGCATCCTTTAGGTGCCTTCATAGGTGCGATTACTTTCGTCTTGCTGCAAAACTTTGCCATCGATTTGGTGGACCGCCAGCGTTTCAATTTGGTGATTGGCGGCGTGTTTTTATTGATTGTGTTTTTCTCGCCCGATGGCCTGTTAGGTCTGTGGCAAAAATTTCGCTCGCGCTGGTTGGTTGCATCCACCACGCCTGCTCCTGGAAGTCGCCGCTCATGATTGGTATCTATATCAATCAGTTTGGTAACTCGACGCTATGGCCGGTGGGTCCGGGCGTTTTTTCACCGGCCATTGGCCTTTTTTCAACCTGAGGAGACAACAATGCATTCGAGTAAGAGAACTCTGGCACGTACTGTGATCAGCGCAGCCATTTTGGCAGCCACCACAGGATTTGCTTTCGCTGAAGGCACCTTGAAAGTGGGATTGCTTTCTATTCTTGAAGGCCCATTTGCCGTGCCTGGACAAGACGGTATTCGCGGCGCTGAGCTGGCTTTGAAACAAAAAGGCGGCACGGCTGGCGGTATGAAAATTGAACTCATCAGTGGTTCTTCCGATGGCAACCCTGATAAAGCTGTTGCTGCCACTCGTAAATTGGTTGAGCAAGACAAGGTTCAAATCATGATTGGCCCTTTGTCAGGTGACGAAGGTATCGCTGTGAAAAACTATGCCAAAACACAAGCTGGCATCACCTTTATCAACGGATCTTCTGGCGCTCAAGCCGCCACATTGAACGACCCATCCACCAACTTCTTCCGCTTCAACACCGAGGGTGCGCAGTGGATGGTGGGTCTGGGTGACCACGCTTTGGCAAAAGGGTACAAAAAAATGTTCCTGATCGCCGAAGACTATGGCTTCCCTTACTCGCAAGTGCAAGGCTTCATGGCCAGCTACTGCGCCAAAGGCGGCAAAGTATTGGACAAAGCATGGGTACCCCTGGGCACCAAAGACTATGCCTCTGTCATCGCCAAAATTCCTAAGGATGTAGATGCATTGCTGGTGGTGTTGGGTGGTTCGGATGCAGTTAACTTCTTAACGCAATACGAGCAAGCGGGTGGCAACAAACCCATGGTGGGCGGCTCTATCACCGTAGACCAAACGGTATTGAACTACAAAGGCAAACGTCGCGAATCTTTGGTGGGAACAGCTTCTGCAGGACCCATGGCCGATTCTTTGGACACCGCTGAGTGGAAAAAATTTGTGGCTGACTACAAAGCCAACTTCAAAGACGGTTTCCCCAGCCCCTCGTTGTTTGCTTACCTGTACTACATCAATACCAAAGCTGCTTTGGATGGTTTGGACGCAGTCAAAGGCGACTTGAGTGGTGGTCAGAAGAAATACCGTGAAGCGCTACAAAAGACCAAATTCGTTGGTCCTGCTGGCGAAGTGGTGATTGACGCCAACCGCAACGGCGTAGGCCCCACCTACATCACCGAAGTGACCAAAGCAGCAGACGGTTCACTGTTCAACAAGGTTGTCAAAACTGTGCCTAATATCACCCAAACACTGGGGCTGCCCGAAGCCGATTTCAAAAAAATGGGCTTAGGCACACGCGATATTCCTGACTGCCGCAAGTAAGCATCAGGCAGACAACGATGGCATCCATCACCGCATTGCGTTCCAACGTGCCAGACATGGCACGGCCCACGGTTACTTCGCCCAGCGAAGTACCTTTGATGTCTTCCGAGGCCTTGGTCTTGGAAAATGTGACTCGGGCTTTTGGCGCATTGCGGGCGGTGGATGATGTTTCCTTGTCTGTTCTCGCCGGTGAAAAACGCGCCATCTTGGGCGCGAATGGTGCGGGCAAGACCACCTTGTTCAATGCCATCACCGGCGACTTCCCGCCCACGGCGGGCCGAATTCGTTTCTTTGGTGAAGACGTCACTTACATGGACCCGTTTGAGCGCATCCGCAAAGGCTTGCGACGAACCTACCAATCTTCACTGCTTTTTCGCGACCTGAGTGTGCGCGACAACCTGTTTCTGGCCGTACGAGGTGTGGCCAACGCCAGATTCAGTTTCAGACGAGCGGGTAAAAACCACCCTTCTACTTTGGCCACCCAAGAATTGTTAGAGCGCGGACGCTTAACCCATATCGCTGATGAATTGGTCAGCAATTTGGCGCATGGCCAACAACGACAACTCGAAATTGCCATTGCCTTGGCCGGCGCGCCTCGCTTGATTTTGTTTGATGAGCCCGCAGCCGGTTTGTCCCCAGCGGAACGACGTGAGTTGGTCAAACTGCTTACCTCTCTTCCCTCGCACATGAGCTTTGTGCTGATTGAGCATGATTTGGAAATTGCGTTGCGTGTGGTCGAAAAAGTCACAGTGATGCACAACGGTGCGGTGATCAAAACCGGCACCCCCTCTGACATTGAAAACGATGCCCAAGTGCAAGCTATCTACATGGGAGGCAAACACTGATGGCCTGGTTTGGTGAAGCCCCCTCTCGCAGCCACAAAGGCCCGCTGTTGGTCGTTGAGGATTTGCATGTGTACTACGGCCAAGCCCATGTACTGCAAGGCATTTCTTTGTCTCTTAGCCAAGGGGTATTGGGCATTGTGGGTCGCAATGGCATGGGTAAAACCACACTGTGTAACGCACTCACGGGTTTGGTTACTGCCCAAGGCAGCGTTCGTTTAGCTGGTGAAGAAATATTGGGCAAATCGCCGCACGAAATCACGCGTCGAGGTATGGCGTATGTTCCCCAAGGTCGCCGTGTTTGGCCCTCTTTGTCTGTCGACGAAACACTTCGTTTGGTTGCACCTCAGCGTGGCGATGTAGATCGCGTCTATGCCATGTTCCCCCGCTTGGCAGAGCGCCGTAACAACGGCGGATCCCAACTGTCAGGTGGCGAGCAGCAAATGTTGGCTATCGGGCGCGCACTGCTGTTGCGTCCTCGCGTGTTGGTGATGGATGAACCTACCGAAGGTCTGGCGCCTGTGATTGTTGAGCAGGTAGAAGCCTCATTGCGCCAACTTGCCACAGAAGATGGCATTGCTATTTTGTTGATTGAGCAAAACCTGGGCGTGGCAGTTGCCAGTGCTGACCGTGTCGCTGTGATGGTCAATGGGCGCATACAAGATGAAATGCCCGCTGCAGACTTGGCGCATGACAAAGCATTGCAAGAGCGCTTGCTGGGGCTTAGGTCCTCTGGCGAAGTCTTAGAGGAAGACATACCAGAGCCTGTCAACCTGGAGCCTGCTACCGTTGTGCGTGTTCAAAGGGCTTATAGCGCCGAAGACCAACCTTTTAGCCAACAGTTCAGCAAAGCTTTTGATGCATCCCAAGCAGCCAAAGGGGTGTCTTCTGCTGCGCCAGCGCCTGCTCAGGTGTTTGATTTCCCAGTTGCAGCCAGCAGCAGTCAAGCGGCCTATGTGGCTGGCACCTTTGACACCAAAAGCAAAGAGCTGTTCTTCTTAAGGCAATGCCTTGAAAAACTGGGATTGCGCGTCGTCACGGTAGACCTCTCCACCACAGGTCGCCCATCGCCTGCATCGGTTCACCCACGAGAAGTCGCACGGCATCACCCCCAAGGTGAGCAGGCGGTATTCAGCTCAGACCGTGGCAGCAGTGTGGCTGCCATGGCGATGGCGTTTGAGGGATTTATCCGTACCCGGCGTGATGTCGGTGGCATTATTTCTGCTGGTGGCTCTGGTGGTACTTCATTGGCCACAGCAGCCATGCGCGTATTGCCTATTGGCATTCCCAAGGTCATGGTGTCCACCATGGCTTCAGGGGATACCCGCCCTTACGTAGGGCCCAGCGATATTTGCATGATGTACTCCGTCACCGACGTGCAAGGCATCAACCGCATCAGTGAAAAGGTGTTGTCCAATGCGGCGCACGCGCTGGCTGGCATGGTTACACACAAACACCACGGCTCTGATGCTGTCAAACCGGCCGTAGGCTTGACCATGTTTGGTGTCACCACGCCTTGCGTACAAGCGGTGACCAAACGACTGGAAAACCAATACGACTGCTTGGTATTCCATGCCACAGGCACAGGTGGCCAGTCCATGGAAAAGTTGGCTGCTTCGCAGTTGCTTAATGGCGTGATTGATGTATCGACCACTGAAGTAGCAGATGAAATAGTGGGAGCGACCTTGTCTGCAGGCCCTGACCGCATGGATGTATTCGCACAAGTGGATTTGCCCTATGTCGGTTCATGTGGCGCATTGGACATGGCCAACTTTGGCCCTTTCGATACTGTGCCAGAGCGTTTCAAAGGGCGTAACTTGTACCGCCACAACCCTAACGTCACCTTGATGCGAACAACCGCAGATGAATGTCGATTGATAGGCGAGTTCATTGCTCGAAAGCTCAATGCCATGCAGGGTGCAGTGCGGTTTTTGATACCAGAAAAAGGCTTGTCAGCCATCGATAAAGAAGGCCAAGTGTTTTACGACCCCCAAGCCAATCAAGCTTTGTTTACGGCACTGCAGGCGAACTTTAGAACCACGGCTAAACACAAATTGATCAAACTTCCAATGCATATCAACGATGAGGCATTTGCACAAGCCTTGGTGGATGCGTGGACTGAAGTGAACAACATTTCACAACCGCAGAGCAAAACCGCTTAAGAATCACAGGAACTGCCATGCCACGTATTGCCCGTCAAACCATTCTTGCCAACTTGCGCCACAAAGTCGCACAAGGCATGCCCATCATAGGAGGTGGTGCTGGTACAGGTTTGTCAGCGAAATGCGAAGAGGCTGGTGGTATTGATTTGATTGTGATTTACAACTCTGGCCGCTACCGCATGGCGGGACGTGGTTCTTTGGCAGGTTTACTGGCTTATGGCAATGCCAACGAAATTGTTTGCGACATGGCCAAAGAGGTTTTACCCGTGGTGAAACACACGCCTGTGCTGGCAGGGGTGAACGGCACGGATCCTTTCATGATGCCGGATGAGTTTTTACAACGCCTGATACAGCTGGGTTTTTCGGGTGTGCAAAATTTCCCCACCGTGGGTTTGATTGATGGGTTGTTTCGTGCCAATTTGGAAGAAACAGGCATGGGCTATGGCTTGGAAGTCGACATCATTCGACAAGCACATGCCTTGGACTTGCTGACCACGCCCTACGTGTTTCACAGTGACCAAGCAGCCGACATGGTTCGCGCTGGTGCCGATATTGTGGTGTGTCATATGGGACTGACCACAGGCGGCAGCATTGGTGCAGACACCGCCATGACACTCAGTGACTGCGTAAAACCTATTCACGAATGGTGTGAGGCTGCTTTGAAAGTCAATTCCAAGGTTTTATTGCTTTGCCACGGTGGCCCCATTGCCACGCCACTGGATGCTGAATGGATATTGCAGCAATGCCCCCAGCTGCATGGGTTTTATGGGGCAAGCTCTATGGAGCGTTTGCCAACCGAAATTGCTTTAACGGATACCACTCGCCAATTTGTAAACCTGCGACGCAAAGGTTCCCAATGAGGCAAGTTGTTTGTGTTGACTGTTGTTTGTTTTATATGCTGGAGAATTGACCATGACGGGCTCTCAATTTGGTGAGTTTTTACTCGGCCTCATCGTTTTAGCAATTGTTGTTGCCATCGCGGTATGGTTGCTGCACTGGCTGTATTTGCGCAGCAGCAAAGAACGCGCATTTGTTCGTACCGGTCTAGGTGGTGAAAAAGTGGTGGTGGATGGTGGTGCATTTGTATTGCCTATATTGCATGACGTGATTCCGGTCAATATGAACACCTTGCGCCTAGAGGTCATACGCGGGCGTGACAAGTCATTGATCACCAAAGACCGCATGCGCGTCGATGTCATTGCCGAGTTTTATGTCCGAGTGGCAGCCAAGCCTGAATCGGTGGCAGCCGCCGCACAAACATTGGGGCAGCGCACCTTAGAACCAGAGCGCTTGAAAGAACTCATTGAAGGTAAATTCATTGATGCGCTTCGTACAGCTGCAGCTGATATGACGATGGAAGAGTTGCACGAAAAACGTGGCGCCTACGTGCGTCGCGTGCGTGAAGCGGTGGCAGAGGATTTAACCAAAAACGGTTTGGAACTTGAAGCGGCCTCTTTGACGCAACTGGACCAAACCAGCATGGAGTATTTCAACCCCAGCAATGCATTTGACGCGGAAGGTTTGACACGCCTGACAGAGCAAATTGAGCACCGCAAAAAACAGCGAAATGATGTTGAACAAGACACGTTGATTGCCATTCGCAATAAAAACCTGGAAGCAGAGAAACTGTCACTGGACATCGACCGCGAAGCTGAGCTGGCACGCTTACAGCAAAACAGAGAAGTGGAATTCGCCAGAGCGCGCCAGCGCTCCGAACTGACAACCGAACGGGTTGAACGTGACCGCGAAGCCGAAAGCGCGCAAATCATCGCCCGCCAATCGATTGAAAGCGCTCGCATCCATTCTGATGAAACCATAGAAAAAGAACGGATTCAAAAAGAACAGATCTTGCAGACCATAGAGATCGAACGACGTAAAGCTTTGGAATTGGCTGAGCAACAACGCGCCATCGCTGTCGCTATCGAGAGCAAGCAACACAGCGAGGCTTTGGCCAAGGCTGATGAGGCACGCGCTTTAGCGGTGAGCGCGGAGGAACGTGTGTTCACTGCACGTGAGGTGGAAGTTGCCAATCGACAAAAAGAAATTGAATTGATTGCCACCCAACAAGACATAGAGCGCGAAACCATGCGCATTATTCAAACCGCGCAGGCTGAACAAAATGCCAGTGCCAGCCGCGGCGCTGCCATTCGGGCCAATGCAGAAGCCGATGCCGATGCCGAAAAAATTCGTGCCATGGCGCAACGCATTCGTGCAGAGGTTGAAGCCGAGTCATTGATGATGATGAACAAAGCCCACAATACGCTCACCCCAGAAGCGCGCGCATCTGCCCTGCGTATGCGCTTAGTTGAAAAGGCTGAAGCCATTATTCGTGAGTCTGTGCGTCCCATGGAGCGCATCGAAGGCATCAAGATCATGCATGTGGATGGCTTGGCAGGTGGCGGTGGTCATGGCAGTTCAGAGCATGGGGGCCAAGCTGGTTTTGCCGATGGCATCGTCAATTCGGCACTGCGCTTTAGAGCGCAAGCGCCTATTGTTGACCAGTTGTTGAAAGAAATAGGTTTAGAAGGCGGCGATATTCAACGCTTGGTTTCTGGTGTATCGGGTGCCAACGCTGGTATGAGCGACGCCATCACACCACCGGCCATCAAGGAGTAGTGCTTTGATTCAGGTCTACACCTCTAGCGTGATCGATGCAAGTGCAGATGCTGTTTGGGCCAAGATTCGCGATTTCAACGCTTTGCCCCAATGGCATCCAGCCATTGCAGACAGCCGCATTGAAAACAACCAAGCGTCAGACCGCGTGGGTTGTGTGCGCTATTTTCATTTGCGCGATGGTGGCCTGATTCGCGAGCGTTTGCTGGCTTTGTCTGACTACGATTTCACTTGCACGTACAGCATTTTGGAAAGCCCTATGGGGGTAGACAACTATGTCGCCACCATCAAACTGACACCTGTCACCGATGGTGGTCGATGCTTTGCAGAATGGAGCGCCGAATTTGATTGTCCACCCCAACGCGAATCAGAATTGTCCCAATCGATTGGTCAAGGGGTTTTTCAAGCTGGATTTGACGCACTGAAACGCCACTTCTCTACCCGCCGCTGATGGCTTTGCAAAAAGTAGTTCGCTCGACTGTGATCGACGCACCTATAGAGCGGGTGTGGGCTGTTTTGCGTGACTTCAACAGCCACGACCAATGGCATGAAGTGGTGGACAGCAGTGAAATCGAAGACGGCAAACCCAGTGACCGTATCGGTTGCATACGTAACTTCACTTTGCAAGACGGAAACCACATACGGGAAATGCTACTCAGTCTGTCTGACAAAGACTATGTCAGCACCTACACCATTGTGGAAGCCACCGTCCCTTTGCAACGTTATGTGGCCACTGTCACGCTCAAACCCATCACTGACGGTCAAAAAACTTTTTGGCATTGGAGCTCGACATTTGCCACACCACCCGGCATGGAAGCGCAATTGCGCGACATGGTGGCGCATGGTGTTTATGAAGCCGGTTTTGTCAACCTGAAAAGGCATTTGCAGCTGGGCAACAGCACTGCGCGAAGTGCAAGCCGCACAACAGCTGGCAGACCTGTCAGCCAAGCATCGCCTATTACAGCCCAGGCCATCAAAGTGCGTGAATACGGTGATGCCAGCCAACTTCGCGCAGAAACCACGGATGTGCAACCACCAGGCTTGGGGGAAGTCCGTATCCGCCAAACAGCCATAGGTGTGAATTACTTGGATGTGTATTTGCGCAAAGGCTGGATCCCCGAATTCCTCCCTTTGCCCGGTACGCCTGGCATGGAAGCCGCTGGTGAAGTGATTGATGTCGGACCTGATGTCACCAGTCTTTTGCCTGGCGATCGAGTAGCCTATATGGGCCCCATGCCTGGTGCGTATGCATCAGTCCGCAATGTTCCTGTGGCATGGACCGTCAGATTGAGCGGTGGTGTAGACGACATCACTGCTGCAGCGAGTTTGCTCAAGGGCATCACAGCGGATTATTTGCTTCGCGACCTTGGACGTGTTCAAGCCGGTACGCGCTTGTTGGTGCATGCGGCAGCGGGTGGCGTGGGTATGCTGGTATGTGCTTGGGCACGCAGCATGGGTGCATTGGTGATGGGCACTGTCAGTTCCGAGGCCAAGGCACGCATTGCACGTGACCATGGTTGTCAGCATGTCATTGTCACCTCCAACTATCAATTCAGCGCCGCTGTACACAGCATTGCCCAAGGGGCAGATGTGATCATTGATGGTTTGGGCGATGCAGCTAGAGAAGAAAACTTTGATGCGCTGGCCCCATGTGGCCATTGGATCAGTCTGGGTCAAGCCAGTGGTCTTTTGCAAGCCATTTCGCCAGATTTATTGGTCAGCAAATCTGCAAGTTTTTCTAGACCGGTTGCATTCGCCTATGTTGCTACACATGCCCTGCTAAACCAACGTGCAGAACGTGTGTGGCAAGCCATGCGCGACGGGGTGGTATTGCCTGTACAAGCTGAACGCTTTGCCTTGAAAGACGCAGCGGCAGCTCATGCACGCTTGGAGTCGAGACTCAGCACAGGCTCATTGGTGCTGTTACCTGGCTAAGCTTATGTCGACCAACTACAACACCACACCTGACGACCTGCCGATTCCTCAAGACGATGGCGCTGCAAAGCATTTGATTGGTATGTTATTACCAACCGTGTCCTTGATGAGCACCCATGGAACCATGGTCGATGTCTCTTCCTTCCATGAGTGGCTTGTGATTTACTGTTACCCCATGACCGGTGTTCCAGGCGTGCCTTTGCCACCCGGGTGGGACAACATACCTGGCGCGAGGGGTTGTACGCCCCAATCCAACGCTTACAAGCAAGCGCACCCTGCGCTCAAGGCCTTGGGCGCTCGGGTTTTTGGGCTCAGTACCCAAGACTGCGATTACCAGCAAGAAATGGCTGAGCGATTGCAACTGCCCTTTGCTGTTCTCAGTGACCAGCATTTGCATTTTCAAAAGGCTTTGAATCTGCCTACGTTTGAGTCAGAGGGAAAAATCTTGCTTAAACGCCTGACTATCGTGGCACGCAAAGGCGTGATTCAAACGGTTCATTACCCCATTTTTCCCAGTGATGGTGATGCAGCTTGGGTTTTGAATTACCTTCAGTCTGTCCCATAATGTCGACTTGCGACTCGGGGACTGGGATTCCTGAGGTTGAATAGCCAAAGGGATCGATAAGTATGTTTGATGTAGTGGGCGTAGCCCTTAAACGGCCTTACACATTTGTGGTGATGGCCTTATTGATATTTGTACTCGGTCCATTGGCAGCGCTCAGAACCCCCACAGATATTTTTCCTGAAATACGCATCCCCGTGATTGCAGTGGCATGGGCTTACACCGGTTTACCCCCAGACCAAATGGCGGGTCGCATCACCACGTTGTACCAGCGGGTCTTGACCACCACAGTCAATGACATTGAGCATATTGAAGCCAACTCCTATGCTGGTGTGGGTATAGTCAAAATCTTTTTCCATCCTGGAGTGAATATCGCTGTTGCCAATGCACAGATCACAGCGATTTCTCAAGTGATGATTCGGCAAATGCCACCCGGCACCTTGCCACCTTTGATCGTCAACTACAACGCCTCCACGGTTCCCATATTGCAGTTGGCCTTATCAGGCAAAGGACTGTCTGAACAAAATTTAGCAGACCTAGGCCTGACCCAAGTACGTACCCCTTTGGTCAGTGTGGCCGGAGCTGCGATCCCCTATCCCTATGGTGGTAAGTCTCGCTTGGTACAAATTGATTTGAAATTACCCGAATTGCAAGCACGTGGACTCGGTGCGCAAGATGTGGCCAATGCCTTGGCTTCGCAAAACGTCGTCACACCCGTGGGTACACAAAAAATTGGCAGCCTTGAGTACACCATCAATTTGAACAATGCAGCAAGCGAAATCAAAGACATGGCTAACTTGCCCATCAAGTCCGTGAACGGCGCCATGATTTACATGCGCGACGTGGCTGATGTGCACGATGGCAATGCCCCGCAAACCAATATCGTGCATGTGGATGGCAACCGATCAGTGCTGATGTCTGTTCTGAAAAATGGCACAACCTCGACGCTTGCCATTGTGGATGGCGTTCGCGAAAAACTCATCAGCATGAAAGCCGCACTGCCACCCAACTTGGTCGTCAAGCCTATGAACGATCAATCCATTTTTGTTCGCGCAGCCATCTCTGGGGTAGCCATGGAAGCGGCGATTGCTGCCGCATTGACCAGCTTCTTGGTATTTCTGTTTTTGGGCAGTTGGCGCTCGACCATCATCATTGCCATTTCCATCCCTTTATCGATATTGGGGGCTATTTTTGGTTTGGCTGCTCTGGGTGAGACCCTCAACATCATGACCTTGGGGGGCTTGGCGCTGGCTGTGGGTATTTTGGTAGACGATGCAACAGTGACGATTGAGAACATCAACTGGCATTTGGAACAAGGCAAGGATGTTCGAACAGCCATCTTGGATGGTGCTGCGCAAATCGTGACGCCTGCATTCATCTCACTGTTGTGCATATGTATTGTGTTTGTGCCTATGTTCTTTTTGGATGGGGTAGCTCGGTTCTTATTTGTGCCGATGGCTGAAGCTGTGATGCTGGCCATGGTTTTCTCTTTCTTCTTGTCACGGTCTTTGGTTCCTACCATGGCCAACTACATGCTCAAGCCCCATGCAGCACACACAGATATGCATGGCAATAACGCCCATTTGCCGCCCACCCGCAATCCCATTATTCAACTGCAACGTGGCTTTGAAGCAGGCTTCGAGCAATTCCGCGCAGGATACAAAAATATTCTTCACTTGGCTTTGCTCAATCGCATCAAAGTCATCAGCGTTTTCATGGGCTTGATGGTTGCTTCATTTTTGCTGGTGCCCTATTTGGGAACCAATTTCTTTCCAGACGTGGATGGTGGGCAAATTCTCATCCATGCACGCGTACCGGTTGGCACGCGCGTAGAGGAAACCGCCTCTCGGTTTGCCGCCATTGAAAAATCGATACAAAAGGTGATTCCTACAGAGGAAATCACCACGCTGGTCGACAACATCGGTTTGCCACCCAGTTGGATTAACCTGATCTACAACAACACTGGCGTGATTGGTACGCAAGATGGCGATATACAAATCGCATTACGCAAAGACCATTTACCCACTGCTGACTATGTCAGAGAGTTGCGCAAAACATTGCCACGCGAATTTCCCGATACGGTTTTTTCTTTTCCACCTGCAGACATCGTCAGCCAGATTTTGAATTTCGGTGCGCCCGCACCTATCGACATTCAAATACGGGGAGCAAATTTGGCTGGCAACTTTGAATACGCCAACAAATTGTTGAAGGAAATTCGCCGTATCCCCGGTGTCGCGGATGCCCGTATTCAGCAGTCATCGAAAAGCCCTGTGTTTGATGTGAACATGGACCGCGGTCAAGCCCAAGATTTGGGTATCACTCCCAAGGATGTCACCAACAATTTGGTGGTCAACCTTGCTGGTAGCAGCCAAGTGGCGCCTACTTTTTGGCTCAACCCTGTCAACGGCATCTCTTACAGCGTGGTCATGCAAGCACCGCAATACAAGCTTGATTCACTCAGCGATTTAGCCAACCTACCGGTGTCATCTGGCGGCGTTAACAACCAGCAACTGCTGGGAGGTATTGCCAGCTTTAACCGCACCACGCGAAACGCTGTGGTGAGCCAATACGATATTCAGCCCTTGGTACAAATCAATGCAACCACGCAAGATACCGATTTGGGCTCGGTCGCCAAAGAAGTACGTCGCCTGATTGCGGAAACAGAGGCTGATTTACCCAAAGGAACCAAAGTGGTTTTGCTAGGCCAGGTACGCACCATGGAGAAAGCTTTCTCTGGCCTGCTATGGGGCTTATTGGCTGCAGTGGTGTTGATTTATTTCTTGATTGTGGTGAATTTTCAATCTTGGCGTGATCCGTTTGTCATCGTCAGTGCCTTGCCAGCGGCTTTGGCTGGCATCGTTTGGATGCTGTTTGCCACGCGAACGACCTTGTCAGTGCCGGCACTGACGGGAGCCATCATGTGCATGGGCGTCGCCACAGCCAACAGTGTTTTGGTGATCAGTTTTGCACGTGAACGCTTAGAAGAATGGGGTGACCCTATGGCAGCCGCATTGGACGCGGGTTTTGTGCGATTCAGGCCTGTGCTGATGACTGCTTTGGCCATGGTCATTGGCATGATTCCCATGGCCTTGGGTCTGGGTGAAGGTGGCGAGCAAAACGCGCCTCTGGGCCGTGCTGTGATTGGTGGTTTGTGTTTTGCCACTGTCGCCACTTTGGTCATCGTCCCTCTTGTTTTCAGTCTGGTTCACAACAAGCGTGGTCAATCTCGCGCTACCCCCTCGTCTTTCGGAGTCAAGCATGTTTGAGTCATCCCCCCCTACCGTGTCACGCAGTCTTTTATGGACCGCTCTGGTGTTAGCGGGTGGTGTGGCTGCCTACGTGGTTTACAGCGGTGTCAGTTCACGCGCAACCGATGCTGCGCATCTGAAAGAACACGCACAGGCGCAATCGGTGGTGACGGTGACGGTTATATCGCCCACGCCGGCCAACGCCACACCAACGCTAGAACTCCCCGGCCGCATTGAAGCTTTTGCCAAAGCACCTATTTACGCTCGCATCAGTGGATATTTAAAGAGCTGGAAAGCCGATATTGGCACCCCGGTCAGGGCAGGCCAATTGCTGGCTGAGATTGACACGCCAGACCTTGACCAACAAATTCTGCAAGCCAAAGCAGAACTGGCCAGTACCCAAGCCAATGCTGCACTTTCCGAAAACACCGCCAAGCGTTGGCAGTCTTTGTTGGCCACCAACTTTGTGTCCTCACAAGCTGTGGAAGAAAAGCTTGGTGACTACAAAGCCAAACAAGCGATCGTCGCGGCCTCTCAGGCCAATGTCAGTCGTATTGAAGCGATGAAAAACTTCAGCCGTATCGTGTCACCTTTCGATGGCGTTGTCACAGCCCGCAATACCGATGTGGGCGCCTTGATCAACGCGGGTGGCAGTTCGGGTAGTGAATTGTTTGTGGTGTCTGATATCAAACACTTACGTTTGTATGTGAATTTGCCCCAGAACTATGTGTCTCAAATTCAAAAAGGGGCCATCGCCAAGTTCACGGTGCCTGAAACCCCCGGTAAGACCTTTATAGCCAAGGTTATCAGCACATCACAGGCCATCACTGCAGGATCGGGAAGCATGTTGATCCAACTCTCGGCGGATAACCCCAGCGGCACCTTGTTACCTGGTGGCTTTGCTACGGTCAGTTTTGATTTGCCAGGCACCGCAGCAGGTTTGAGTGTGCCGCCCAGTGCACTGATTTTTACCAAAGCAGGTTTGCGCGTGGCAACGGTCTCCGCTGAGAACAAAGTGGTTCTTAAAACCGTTGTGATTGGCCGCGACTACGGTAACAAAGTTGAACTCTCCTCTGGCCTAGATGCCACTGACCGGGTTATTGAAAGCCCCCCTGACGGAGTGACAGATGGGGATGTCGTCAAAGTTGCTGTTGCAGAACCCAAGAAGCCCTGAACATGACCAGCACCCGTAATCCTGTCGGATGGTTTGAAATCCATGTCGCAGATATGCAACGCGCCAAAGCTTTTTACGAAGCTGTTTTTCAACGTCCTTTGTTTGCTTTAGCGACAGGGGATGAAAGTTACACCATGCAGGTATTTGCTGGAGATGTGCAAAACGCAGGTGCGGCTGGCGCCCTGGTTCAACACTCGATGCGACAACCCACCACGGAAGGTGTGATGGTGTATTTCTCCTCTGAAGACTGCGCTGTCGAGTCACAACGGGCTATCGATCATGGAGGTTGTATTTTCAAACCCAAGCGAAGCATTGGTAACAATGGCTTTATTGCCATCATTGGTGACACCGAAGGTAACGCGATTGGACTGCATTCAATCAAGTAAATCACGAGCAATGAGCGCTAAGGGTTTGTTTGTAAATCATTTAAATCGCCTAAAAAAACAAAAAAGGATTTCTTGACGCAACATGTCAAATCCGTTAATAATTAATTTATCTTGTTAGTACGTGTTCACTGCATAGGAATTTTGGTTTGACCCTCGTTGAATGATGTTGTTTCAGACCTGCCAAAGATTGATGACACTTGTAATGATTTGCCACATGCGCACATTGATGTTCGCACCATGTATCGCTAGGAGCTGATGCGTGTTGTTTGACCACTGCGCCGAATGCCAACGTTGCTGCAACGTTGAGCCGGGTTACCCCTCTCTTGAAATTACCCTGACACAAAAAGAAGAGAAAAAATTTGGAAGTATTTGCATCCAAACCCAATGCAACCATTTGGGAAATACCGGTTGCACTCTGGGCGACGAAAAGCCCTTCGGCTGTTCGCTCTACCCCCTTAGCTACAACCCTAAAAAACAAAAATTCTATTTTGATGCTGACTGCCCTTTGATGGATGTTTACGTTGACAGCCTGGCTGACAGTAACAGCGAAGCTTCAGCACACTTGGCCAAGGTCAGCAAAACTGTGGCCAAACTAGAGGTTTCTGATCCCGTGTTTTTGCAGCAAAACTATGAGGTGGACAAGGCGTATTTCGACTTGAAAAAAATCACACCCAAGAAAAAAAGTAAATCTAAAAAATCAACACAAAAGGCAACACTATGAATGGCACACTCTACCAGTTCAAACCTGCGAACCTGTTTTCTACGGCACCCAAGGTGCGGCATGTGGGTTACCAAAGTTGGACCGAAGACAACCTCTTGGTAGAGAGCGACCACAACGACATTCTTTATTACACCACCCGCTGGGATGCACTGTGTCCTTACATCAATGTGTCTGAAGAAATGCTGGCATTTGCACCCCGCCCCTTTGTGGTTTATGCCCTGCCCCCGGACAGTCCTTATGGCGTTCCTATCAACGACAAGTACGGCTTGGTGGATACTTTTTCCCAAGATTTTTGGCAAGAAGCCCGTCGCGAGCGCAAATTTCGCGAACTCGACAAGCAATACAAACATTTCACTTACACAGAAGAGCTCATTCCTGGTAGCCAACTGACAGTTGACGATATGTTTGAGATGGGTGGCGAGCACTTTGCCAATTACTGCATAGACGACCGTGAAGTTGAAGGCTTTGTGGACTATGTCCGCGACCTTCAAGTATTGGTTTTACGCGTTCGGGACACCGAGGGCGAATTGGTACTGACCGATGTGTCTATCTTGCTTCCCAAATACAACCAGCTTTATGGCAGCTTTTGCCAATGGAACCGCGCACACAAAAATCGCTCACCTGGTATCTACGCTTGTTTGCAAGCCTGTCGATGGGCTGCCAAAAATGGCTTGCGCTATTACAACTTAGGCCCTGTGGATGACTATGGCTACAAAGCCTTGTTTGTGACCGACTTTGAGCCCATTTATGCGATGGCGTTGATCGATCCTGACCATTTACTTGCCACAGACCCTACTTCACCTTTGGTCACTGACTTCAAACCTCACCAGTTTAATCAGGTCTTCCGCGACGTACCAGTCTCAGGCCAGCATGAAGAAACCATGGCCATGGCCATGGCCATGGTGGGTTGATAGCACTTTAGAAAAAGTGCTTTTCGCCGAAGCTGATGTCGTAATCGATAAACAGCTCTTCCCCTTCGGCAATGTCCTGAAGACTCACCAACACACCCGCCTTCTTAAACCGAAGGTTGGGTTTTTTAGAGTGGTTGAGATAAACCGCCAAATCAAACGAGTTCAACCCAATGGTGGGTATTGATACTTTTTTCTTGTCGTAATAGCAAAAGGTGTCGATTTGCTGGCGCACGCCTTTGGGTAAATCTTTGATGAGTTTTTTAGGGATATCAATTTCTTTGATGCGCAAATAGCTTTTCAAAGGGTACACGCCCTTGGGGATGGGGCGGACTGCAAACACGCCGATGCCATGCACCGGCGATACCCCCAATTTGCAATACACCTCGCTCTGGAGGTGTTCAAGAAGTTTTTTCTGTGTCGTGGGCATGCCTGTTACTCCAATGCTTGATAAACCAATTGCTTGACCATACGACGGTAGTACTGGCGGATAGGGCCTGGGGTTTGTGCCATCAACACACCAATGATTTTTTCCTTGGGGTCGACCCAAAAAAATGTGCCGCCCGCACCCGCCCAAGCGTAGTCACCTTCGGAACCGGCAACGCTGGCCATGCCTGGGCCTTGCCTGACCATGAAGCCCAAACCAAAGGTATAGCCTTGAACACCCATCAGCAACTCACCGGGTTGAACAGGGGTAGCCACCTTGGGACCTAAATGGTCGGAGGTCATCAATGCCACGGTACTGCGACTGAGGTAGCGACGGCCATCCAAACTGCCACCATTGAGCAGCATCTGGCAAAACCGCATGTAATCGTCTGCGGTGGTTGATAGCCCAGCTCCCCCGGAGTCATTGCCTTGTGCTTTGGTCACATCCAACATGGCAGGCATGGGTGCTTGGGTCAATGGATCTATGGCCAAAGCTTGGGCGAGGCGGTCGACTTTGCTCTGTGGCACGACGAAGTGCGTGTCCTTCATGCCCAATGGTTTGATCAACTTTTCCTCGAGCAAATGACCCAAGGATTTTTTGCCCACCACCTCTAAAACCCTGCCCAACATATCGGTGGACAGACTGTATTCCCAGGTACTGCCAGGTTGCCACTGCAGGGGGGCTTTGGCAAAAGCTTGTACCTGCTGCTCGGGCGTCAAGGTAATCCACAAAGAGGGAATGTCGGGAGAAAACAAACCGGCTTGCTGGTAAGCGTTTTTCATGCTGGCGAAACGGGTGAATTCTGCATAGGTCAGCCCAGAGGTGTGGCGCAACAAGTCATATACCGTGATTTGACGTGCAGCGGGTACGGTTGAGCCCCCAGGATCAGAGGGATTGGCTAACACCTGCATATTGGCCAAAGCGGGTAGAAATTTACCCACAGGGTCAGCCAACTGGAGCTGGCCTTCTTCGACCATCATCATGGTTAAAACCGAAACCAATGGTTTGGTCATGGAATAGGCTCGAAACAAACTGTCCCGCTTAAGGGGTTTACCGGTGATTGGGTCTTGGGAACCTATCACCTCGCTGTGCACCACAGCACCTTGACGAGCCACCAACAACACCGCCCCCGGCATACGCTGGGCATCGATCTCTGCCTGCAGCACAGGGCGAATGCGGGTAAGACGCTCGGCCACCATGCCTTTGGAGGCGGGGGAAGCAGAGGGAATGCCATCGGCCAGCGCAAACCATGGCAAGGCCAGGGCCAAAGTCGCCGCACAACATAAACGTCGAGGGGAGAAAGCATGCATCATGGGATTCCTGAAACGAAAGAGAGGGTGATTTGAAAGCGTGCTAAGTCTATGGGCAAATTCAGTCCAGTGGGTCCCAAGCTTGCAACCATTTCACAAAATATTCCAAACCCGTATCCAAGGGAGTCTCGCGCCAACTGCCGAGCATGCTCACCAAACGATCCTCACTGGCACAGGTCAAAGCGACATCTGCCACTTGTATGGGGGCGTACTCTTTAAGAGGTAGTCGTTTCAAATGCCGTGCCAGCAAATCAATAAAGACATTGACCTCGACGGGACGCTGGTGACCCATATTGACAATCTGCGCGCCTTGCACCAATTCTGGGCGTCCCACCAGTGCGGCAATAGCCTCAACGATATCGTCTACATAGGTGAAATCACGGCGCAGCTTGCCCTCGCCAAAGACCTTGATGGGCAGTCCCCGGCGAATATTTTGGGCAAACATGAAAGGTGCCATGTCAGTACGCCCCCATGGACCGTAAACCGTGAAGAAACGCATGCCCAGCGAAGCCATGCCGTACTGCGAGTGGTAGGCATAGGCCATCATTTCATTGGCCATTTTGGTCGCTGCATAAAACGACTGAGGTTGGTCGGTGCGGTCTTCCTCCATGAACGGCACTTGACTGCGCATGCCATAAACACTGGATGAACTGGCGTACAGAAGACGGGGGACTTGCATACGGTGACAAGCATCAAGCACGTTGGCAAAACCCACCAGATTGGGTGTGACAAAATCCATAGGCGCTTGCATGGAATGTCTGACACCGGCCTGCGCTGCCAAGTGCACCACTGTGTCGGGTTGCCACTGTGACACCACTGAAGCAAAGGCCTCTGCTTGCCCAATATCGATTTGAAAATACCTCACCCCCAACTGAGTGACATTGGCAGCCAAACGTTCTTTGCGCAACCGTGCCAACTGTGGCTCGGCGGTATCGGCAATACCTCCCCATCCCGTGCTGGGATCCACCTTGTCACAGCCTGCCACCGCATAGCCCAAGGCACGCAATTGCTTCACCAAATGTGAACCAATGAAACCGGCTACACCAGTCACCAATATTTTCTTGCTCATGTCATTCCGTCGTTGTCATCGTTTGCTCATTCAGGTTGTTGGCCACCATGCGCCCACTGTTTAGCTCTACGCCTCGCATCTCGGGTCGCAGCCAGTGGGTTTGGCTGTTGGTAGCGACCTTGTGTCTGATCATGGCATGGGGTTTGTGGCGTGCCTCTTGGAACCAAGACCTGTTGTTGGCCGTACATGCAGCCCATATGGGGCCTGCAGCACTGTGGATTTTTATCACCCAGTGGGGTGATGCCGCGGTGGCCTTGCTGTTACTGCTAGCGGTAGGCCGATCAAGTCGACGTGGTTCGGCACTGGCGCTGAAGGGATTTTTGATGGGTTCGGTGGTGTCACCCATGCTGAAAACTTGGTGGTCTATCCCCCGTCCCTTGGCTGTCTTAGATGTTGCATTGCTTAACCCTATGGGCAACCCGCCGGGGTCGGCCAACAGCATGCCCTCAGGCCATGCGTTAGCAGCGTCTACCTTGGTGTGCCTGATTCTGCTCATGTATCCCCACATTCTGCGCCGCAAGGCATTGCTCTGTGTTTTGATTTTAGGTGGCTTGGTAGTGGCTTTTTCAAGGGTGGTGGTGGGTGCACACTGGCCAGCCGATGTGCTGGCTGGCATCGGCTTGGGCGCATGGATCGCTTGGCTGGCCTTGCGCTTGGAATGGCTGTGGCCTTGGGCGCCTTTTTTATCAACAAGCAAGGGGCATGGGGTCTTGCTTGGCTTGGAGTTGGTTTTGGCCATTTACGTGGTGGTGACCGCCCCTGCCGAGTTAGCCGCCCAGCTTGCCATGGGCATGGCCGCAGCGTTGGGCTTGCTGAGCGCTTGCACTCGCTACATCGAGCTACGAAACAAAGGCGCCCTGCCATGAAACGCTGGCTGAAATTGTTGCTGGGTTGGTGTTTAGGTGCAAGCTTGCTGTGGTGGTTATTGCAGCGGGTCGACACATCGCAACTGGCCGATAGCGCGGCGCACATACCCGCATGGCTGTGGTTGCTGTGCGGCCTGCTGTGGCTGTTCAGTTTTGTGTTTCGTGGTCGTCGGGTGCAGCAAGAATGGCAGTGGCGTCGACCCGTCAGCCTGGCAGTGGCCATGCGCTTGGTGTTGTTGCATAACGCAGCTGTGCTGGTTTTGCCCTTTCGCGCAGGGGAAGCGGGCTACCCCTTGCTGGTTAAGCAAGTGTTCGGTGCGCCGCTGGGTCAATCCTTGCGCAGTCTGATGTGGTTACGTATCCAAGATCTGGGGGTCTTGGGTTTGCTGTTGGTATGGTTATGGCCCGAATTGCATGGGGTATGGCCTGTGATTTGCACCTGCTTGCTGTTGGGTTTGATTCTGTTGCCCTCTGGCTATTGGCTGTGGCTGCTCAAGCGCCGCAGTGCTTGGGCCAAACTTTTGCGAAAAATGCTGCACCGTAGAGCGCCACGCAGCGCTTGGTTGCTGTCCATGGGTAACTGGCTTTGCAAGCTCAGCGTGGTGGCTATCTTGCTGGCGTCGTTATTAAACATGCCCATGAAAGCTGCTTTTCAAGGCGCTTTAGGTGGCGAGTGGGCAGGCTTGTTGCCTTTGCAAGGCCCCGCTGGCTTGGGCACCTATGAAGCGGGCGTGTGGTTGGCCTGCGGCCTGGACGATGCCCATTTGACCGCTCAACTGCCTGCGGTTGCCTTACTGGTCCATGTTTTTTGCCTGGCAGTATCCTTGGGCGCTGCCTTGCTTGCATGGCTGGCCTTACGCTGGCCCGAAGACACCCTTGCGAATGGCGACAATAGCTGAATGACGCCCCAGACCATGATCACACCTCTCTCACCTAACGACCCCTTGGCTCACCGCATACCTGCACACCGTTTATCTGTGGTGGTGCCCATGTTCAACGAGGTCGAACTCGCCGCCGACTTGATCGACGCGGTACAAGCCGCGCTCAGCAACTACCCATGGCCATGGGAGTTGGTCATCATTGACGACGGCAGTACCGATGGCACCTGGTTTCGACTTAGCCAGCACGCCGCCGAGGTAGGGCCACACATACGCGCTTTGCGTCTGCAACGCAATTTCCGCCAAACCGCAGCCATGCAAGCAGGCATTGACTGCGCCCGCGGCGACGTCATCGTCACCATGGACGGCGATTTACAAAACGACCCGCGTGATATCCCCATGCTGGTCGAGCACCTGTTGCTTGAGGACAAAGACATCGTGGCAGGCTGGCGGCAAAACCGCCAAGATGGTTTTTTCTTGCGCAAAATTCCCTCTTTCATTGCCAACCGCCTGATTCGCAAAGTCAGCGGCTTGAACTTCAAAGATTTGGGCTGCAGCTTGAAAGCTTTCAGGGCGCCGGTTCTGCGCAAAATTCGACTCTATGGCGAAATGCACCGCTTCATCCCCGCTTGGTTGTCCACCGTGACCTCACCCGACCGCATGGCCGAGTTGCCGGTGCGCCACCATGCGCGTACCAAAGGCCAATCCAAATACGGTATTTCCCGCACGCTGCGGGTGATCGTCGACTTGCTGTCCATCCATTATTTTTTACGCTTTGGCACCCGACCTGGCCACTTTTTTGGTGGCATTGGCTTGGCGGTATTGACGCTAGGCATGGCGATTTTGGTGTACTTGACGGCGCTGAAATTCATGGGTGAATCCATTGGTACACGGCCGTTGATGTTTGTCGGTTTTTTCTGTGTGCTGGGTGGCTTGCAATTCCTCACCACCGGCGTGTTGGCCGAGTTGCTGATGCGCACTTATTACGAGGGTGGCAAAGCGCAGGCCTACCACTTGGTCGATGCGCCTACCCCACAACACAACGAAGGCTGGCATGGCAGGGTCTGAAGCGCCCATCGGGCGCGTTTGGGCTTTTCTAGGTGCCTTGTTATTACTGGCGTATTTTTTACTTGGCCTAGGTCAAAGCCTGTTGTTTGATGTGGACGAGGGGGCTTTCTCCGAGGCCACCCGCGAAATGGTGGTCAGTGGCGACTGGGGCCACACCACCCTCAATGGTGCAGACCGCTTTGATAAACCGATAGGCGTGTATTGGCTTCAAGCCCTCAGCGTGAAGGCGTTTGGTGTCAATGAATTCGCCTTGCGCCTGCCCTCTGCTTTAGCTGCTTGGGTGGCTTGCTTGGCTTTGGCATTGACTGCCTTCAAGGCTTGGGGGGGGCGTGGTGCCATGTTGGCAGCCATGGTCTTTGCCAGCAGCTTGGGGCCTTGGGCCATGGCACGCACGGCCACCGCCGATGGCTTGCTGGGTTTGTGGTTGGTGCTTTCGGCACTCGACCTGTGGCGCTACCTCCAGGACAGCGACCGAAAAGCACTGAGGCGATTGGCCTTGTGGATGGCCTTGGGTGTGCTGACCAAAGGACCGGTGGCGGTGCTGATACCCGCTGCCGTGCTGATACTGTGGCAGTGGTTGGGCCCTGCGCCGGGTTTGGTTTTGCGAAGCTTGCGTGATGGCTGGTCTTGGCTGATTTTCAGTGTGGTGGCTGCCCCTTGGTATGTCTACGCTTGGTTACGTCATGGGGACGCTTTTATCCAAGGTTTTTTCCTGCGCCACAACCTTGACCGTTTCAGCGCACCCATGGAAGGGCATGGCGGTGGTTGGCTTTATTTTGTGCTGGTCCTGCCTTTGCTGTGGATGCCTTGGACGCCGCTGGCCTTTCGTTTGCTTTCGCAATGGAAAGAATGGTGGGAAACCCCGCTTTTGCGATTTGCTTTGGTATGGGTGGGTTTTGTAGTGGTGTTTTTTTCTTTGTCTGCCACCAAGTTGCCACACTATGTGTTGTATGCCGCACCGGGTATGGTGTTGTTATTGACTTATGCAGGCGTTCATGCCAAAGCGGGTTGGTGGTGGGCCTGTACCGTTTTGCTTGCGGCTTGGTTGACACTGCTCTTGTTGATACCCTCAGTCTTGCAAAACCATCCCGAATGGATTGCCGACAGCTTTTACCGCCAGCTTCTACAAACGGCTTCACCCACCGATTTCACCCGCCCCATCAGTGCTGCAGTGTTGATGGTGCAAGTGCTGTGGTTGCTATCGAGCTATTTTTTACCGCCTGCGCTGCAACTGCCGCGCTTTGGTTTGTTGGCCATGGGTGGTAGCACTGTGTTGGCATTGGGCATGCTTCCTTGGTGGAGCCAAACCTTGCAAGCACCTGTGCGTGCCTTGTCGGGCCAAGCTGTGGGGCCAACCGTGGTGCAATGGAATGTGCATTTCCCTTCCTTTGCCTTGTACCGACAAAGTCCTGCACCCAGACGGGCACCTGAAGAGGGCGAATGGGCCTTGGTGCGCACCGACAAGCCCATATGGCCAACGGACTGGCCTGTGGTAGCCCAAGACAGAGGCTTTGCTTTGCTTTTACGACCTGTCGGTTCAGCGCCCGCCAAATAAGCTTGCTTCAACCATGACGAATTCACCACCCGCCAGCCACAGCCGCTTTCAAGCGGAGTGGGGTTTATGGGGCTTGCTGGTGTTGCTGCTTCCCGGTCTTTGGCTGTTGCGAATGGCGACTGCAGCTTACAGCGGTGCTGGGCTGTTTGTGGATGAGGCCCAGTACTGGGAATGGAGCCGCGAGTTGGCCTGGGGTTTTTACTCTAAACCGCCCTTGCTACCTGTCTTGATCAAACTGTCTGTAGCGACAATGGGTGACAGCACCACCGGCATTCGCTGGTTGATACAACTGTGCTGGGCGCTGGTGCCCTTGGTGTTATGGCGATTGGGCTGGGAGATGCAGCGCGACAGCCAGCGACCCTTGGCATCACCGCATGCCGTAGGTGCCTGGGCAGCCGCTTTGTTTGCCAGTAGCTTGGCCAGTGGCGTACTGGGTCAAGTAGCCACCACCGATGGTCCACTGATGCTGTGTTGGTCTTTGCAACTGTGGGCCATGTGGCGGGCTTTGATGCAGCCCTTACACACAAGGCGTTGGCTGCTGGTAGGTGTGGTGCTGGCTTTGGGTGTGCTGTCCAAGTACACCATGTCAGCGGTCTTGCTGAGCTGGCTGTTGTGGTGGCTGGCACATCGATCAAAGACGGTGCTGAAAGGTATGGCGTGGGCTGTATTGTTGGCAAGTCTGGTCTTGCTGCCGCATTTGGCTTGGAACCAAGCCCATGACTGGCCCACGCTTAAACATACCGCCGATCTGCTCTCTGGCGGTCAACCCTCTGCTGGCGCAGGTTGGACTGTGCTTGCCAGTCGTTTAGCAGCGTACCTCGCTTCGCAAGCCTTGGTAATGGGGCCTGTTTTGTTGGTCATGGTGGTGTTGGCTTTGCGTCGTCTGGTTGTGACAAAAAGGCCAGCGCCTTATGCCACCCATGATCACCCTGCACTTTGGGCTTGGCATGGCAGTTGGCCTTTGTGGCTGATCGGCGGCTTGCAAGCCATGCAGGGAACGGCACAAATCAATTGGCCTGCGCCCGCCTTGCTAGGTGCTTCATTGGCACTGGGCTGGTTGTTGGCAGGCCACGCATCGCCATGGCGCTGGCGAGGACCTGTGGCCGTTGTGGTGATTTCAGCGTTGCTTGCGACGGGCTTGTCTCTGGGTGGTGATTGGCGAGCACGCCTAGGCTTACCAACCCAAAAATCCCAATGGGATTTATGGGGACGCGCTCGCGGATGGGAGCAAGGCTTGCGCCCACTCAAACCTTGGCTTGCCAGCTATCCCGATGCCACCTTGGTGGCATTGGACCGCACACTCATTGTTCACGCGGCCTACGCATGGCGCGATCAAGCCCGTTTGGCGTTGAGTTGGCAACAAACCCCCTACCCCCTGCACCACTACGATTTGCTTCACCGCTTTGACCCTGCGCAAAGTCAAACAGCGGTTTTGCTGTTGGTGATGGGAGATCTGCCGGCTTTCGTTCGCGAGAGGTATGCCCATGTGCAATTGCTGTCCGACCCTCAGCCCTCAGGTCGACCCCTGTACATGTGGCTGTTGAAAGATCCCCGTCCATGAAAGCCCGACAGCGTGAGATCTGGTTTGGCGTTATGGGCTTAGGCCTTTGTATCGCTGTGTTCACACACTGGCCTGATGTGGATGTGTGGGTCAGCCAAGCTTTTTATGATGCGCTTAGCCAATCGTTCCCAGCCAACCAATGGCTGGGCGTTCATGCGGTCTACCTTGCAACACCTTGGGTAACACGTCTGGTTTTTTTACTTTGTTGCTTGGTATGGCTGTATGTGAAAGCGCGACCCCAACGACACACACTTCACTGGCAAAGGCGTGTGCTGGCGTGGGTGTTGATGGCAGTGATCGGCTTGGGTGTGGTGGTTGACTGGGGTTTGAAAGACCAAGTAGGGCGTCCCCGCCCAGAACAACTGGACATCTTTGGACGAAACAAACCTTTTGTTCCTGCCTTCCAGCTCAGCACCCACTGTGATGTCAATTGCGGTTTTGTCAGCGGCCATGCGGCCGCCGGTTTCAGCATCATGGCTTGGGGCATGTGGGCTGCGTGGTCTCGACGCAAACGTTGGTTGCTTGCCGGTGCTGTCGTTGGCTTGTTAATCGGAGCGGTTCGCATTGCACAAGGTGGTCATTTCCTCAGCGATGTGGTGTTTGCAGGCTGGGCTGTGTGGCTTACCTATGTGCTGATTCGACAGATTTGGCTGCGGCTGCGGCTGCGGCGCTACCAAGGTTTCACCTCAAAGGCGATAGCCCCTTAAAAACGATGGATTTGGCTTAGGCTAAAGTTCATTCCGCTCACTTATGACAAATACACCATGGAATTACTGACAGATCCCCATATGTGGGTGGCTTTAGCCACCTTGACCTTGCTGGAGTTGGTGCTGGGCATCGACAATATCATTTTCATTTCTATACTGGTGAGCAAACTGCCCCAGGCACAGCAAGAAATGGCGCGTCGCTTGGGTTTGTTCATGGCCATGTTCATGCGCATTGGCTTGCTGCTATTGCTATCGGTCATCATTGGTTTGGTAGAGCCCCTGTTTACAGTGATGGATCAGCCCTTTTCTGGGCGCGATTTGATTTTGTTGGCTGGCGGCTTGTTCCTGATATGGAAAAGTACCGGCGAAATTCACCATTCATTGGAAGGCGACGAAGCGCCTACAGACGTCAAAGCCAAAGTGAATGTGATGGCGACCATTGTGCAAATCATGCTGATTGATTTGGTGTTTTCACTTGACTCCATCATCACAGCAGTGGGCATGGTCGACGATGTACGCATCATGATTGCCGCTGTGGTGGTATCGCTGGGCTTGATGATGTTGTTTGCCAAAAGCATTGGTGAGTTTGTCGATGCGCACCCGTCCATCAAAATGTTGGCCTTGAGTTTCTTGGTGGTGGTTGGTGTGGTGCTGGTGGCGGAAGGGTTTGGCCACCACGTACCCAAGGGCTATATTTACTTCGGCATGGCCTTTGCCTTCAGTGTCGAGATGCTGAACATCCGCTTCCGCAAGAAGCGCTCACAAGCGGTGCATCTGCGACCATCCGCCATGCCAGGTGAAGACGACTGATGCCATTGATTCTTCAAAAGTTCTTCAAGCCCTTACTGCTGGGCGCTGCGCTTTGGCCCATGCTGGGTTGGAGCCAAAGCGCCAGTTGTCTGCAAAGTGCCCACTATTACGCAGAGTTTTACCAAGGTCTCTACACCATGCACAGGCATGGTTTGGACAAATTTCCTACCGACTCGCCTGATAAGCAGTTGTATTTTTTTCAGGTACAGCGTAACGGCAACAAGGTCGAAGCCAATATAGTGAAAAGCGTAGAAGCAGACAACGCTTTGTCCGCCAGCGACAAGCATCAATTGACACAACTGCACCACGCGGTAGGACAGCGCTTTCGCGATATGGCCGCTGAAGATGCCCAAAGCGCACAAGCCAAAGACAAAGCCAGCGTATTGCTGGCTTTGCAAGCGGCTTGTCCGTAAAACCCAGCCTTAACAGATCACTGGCAACCCGAGTCGTTCACAGACCCATCGGGCATCACGGTTTTGCAAAACTTGGCGTCGTCGAGTTTGGCGTCGTCCATCTTGGCGCCTTTGAGGTTGGCACCTGCCAACAAAGCACCCTTCAAATTGGCCTTGCTCAACACGGCGTCACCCAAATCGGCACCGCTTAAATTGGCCTCACGCAAATAGGCATTGGTGAAATTGGCCATGTGCAAATTGGCGCCAGAGAAGTCCGCGCGACGCAAATTGGTATCCTCGAAATTGGTCACCAAGGTGCGTTTTTCCATGGGACGCTCAGCCATGTTGGCTTTGTCCATCTTCGCACCCGACAGGTTGGCGTTTTGAAAGTCAGCGCCGCGCATATCACGACCGCTCATGGGGGCGTCGGTCAGGTCGCAGTATTTACAGACATTGGTGGTTTTGAAATCTTCCCATTTGGTTGCGTCAAAAGCTCCTGCAGGCCATGCCCATGCCAAACAAGAAAGCACCAACGGTGTCGTGAAAGATGAAAATTTGAAAACCACAGCCATTCCTTTGTCTAACGCGATACAGCGTCGAATAATACCCAACCCCCTGCTTGTCTGGGAATTGGGTCAACGCAGGCCCAAAAACAGCGATCCATGCGATCATTGACACCTGTTTACGAGACCTTGACCATGTTGATTCACCACAAGCCTGTGTTTGCATACCTTTTGACGCTCGGCGTCTTGGGTTTCGTTGCTGGCAGCCCTGTGAACAGGGCCCAAGCGCAGACCGCGGTCACCATCAACCAACCTGGCTCACCTGCCGTGCTGATTGATGGCAACAAAATCATGGACGCCAAGCCAGCGCCTGGCACCAAGCCTCGCAAGCCTGCAGCGCCAGCGCCTGCAGACAGTTATACCTCGCGTGGGGGCGTCCCCCAAAGCGGCACCGAAGAATCCCATTTGTCGAATGGCTTGGTTTGCATAACCGAAAAAGGGCAACGCACATGCCGCTAAAGCGCCCTGCTTGCTTACCCACTGCAGTTGTTTTGTTCGCTTGCATGGCCAGTTTCAGCGCATGGGCCTATACCTTGACCTGCGAGGCCCAAGGCAGTTTTCCCGAGATGGAAAAAATTGTTGTTAAACCAGCGACAGTAGAAGTCAATATCGAGAGCATTGGCAACCATTTGTACATCAAAGTCGAGGGACCCAAGCTGTATGGCATGTTTGTCAACACCTTAACCACAGAAGAATTTAAAGGGCAAGACCTGACCTCCAAAACCAGTATTTGGATCAAACGCAAACACCTTGTCAGTCAAGAGGAATCCGAAATCAAAATCACCCGACAACCTGTGACTTTGTTCGCCAGCAAAGATGTTCAGCGCTATGGTAAAAATTTAAAATTCGTGGTCACTGGCCCTTGCCAACTCCCTGCCTAAACCTGTTGAAACCATGTCTGATTTAACTGTTCGCAAACTGCTCATTGATTTGGATACACCGTTTGATCTGCGTTGGAATGGCGGCGATGCGTTTACCTCGGCTTTGATGAATGCTTTGTCGATGAGCTTTCCAGTGGGAGAGCAATTCTTCATCGATTCACTTCGCCGAGGCGTGAAAGAATTAAGTCCTGAACAACAAGCCACTTTTGCCCCTGAGGTCAAAGGCTTTATTGGCCAAGAGGCGACACACCGACGTATTCACGAACGCTTTAACCACCATGTGCTGAACCATGGCATGGTCAACCATTGGGAGAAGCGAGCTCTGCGCCGCATTGAACACATCAACCAGAAAAAAGCCATTCATGCCGTGGCCATCACCTCGGCGTATGAGCACTACACCTCGGTGTTCGCTGCATGGTTACTGGGTCACCCCGATTTTTTGGCACAAGCGCCAAAGCGTTTGCAAACCCTTTGGCTATGGCATGCCAGCGAGGAAACGGAACACCGCAGCGTGTCCTTCGATATTTACCGTGCCATGGGTGGCAACGAGGCTTGGCGTCGGCGTTGGATGGTCACAGTGACTGTGTTTTTTCTCAGCGATATTTTGCGTCAAACCTGCAACAACCTTTGGCATGACGGCAGCCTCTTCCAGCTCAGCACTTGGCGCAGTGCATGGCGCCATTTGTTTGCCAAAGAAGGCCTGTTCACCAGTTCTTATGCAGCTTGGAAAGCGTATTTCCGTGCAGACTTCCACCCCGCTCAGCATGACGATCAACTGTCGCGCCAGTGGCTGCAAATAAACCCTCAGACTTTCCAAGCGATTGGTCAGTCCTCTTAAATCTCTTATTGACTGAACTGACCATGATTGACCCCCAAGCCAAAGCCCTTTTGCAACTCATGGTGGACCGTGGCGTACCACCCGTCAACACCTTGCCGCCCAAAGAAGCGCGCGATTTTTATGTTTTGCGCAAGGCCTTAACGCAACCAGATCCGCCCGACATGTCCCATGTTCAAGATCACTTACCCCACTTGGGTGGCGTGGATGTGCCTATCCGTGAATACCGCCCCTTGGGTGTTTCTGCTGGCGCGGTCTTACCCGCTCTGGTTTATTACCATGGCGGCGGCTGGGTTATCGGCAATATCGAAACCCATGATGTCTTGTGCCGTCAACTCAGCAACGCCAGTGGCTGTGCCGTGTTTTCGGTGGACTACCGCTTGGCCCCAGAGCATGTATTTCCTGCAGCCTACGATGATTCATTGGCTGCTTTCAACTGGGTTGTGGAACAAGCGGCTACATTGCATATCGACCCCAGACGCGTGGCCGTGGGTGGCGACAGCGCCGGCGGCAATTTGGCCGCTGCGGTCGCATTGGGTACCAAGGACGCGGCCCATAAACCGGCTTTTCAATTGCTGATTTACCCTGCCACTGTGATGTATCCTGAGACACCCAGTTACCACGCCAACGGTGATGGCTATGGCTTGACGGCAGTGGCCATGCACTGGTTCATGGACCACTATTTGCCCACGCGTGAACATGGCAACGACTGGCGTGCTTCTCCACTCAAAGCCCCCTCCCATGCGGGTCTTCCCCCCGCTTTGGTTTTAACGGCGGGCTATGACCCACTGAAAGACGAAGGCTACCAATACGCTGATGCATTGTCGGCGGCTGGCGGTGTGTCGGAATACGTTTGTTTTGAGCGTCAAATCCATGGCTTTATCACCATGGGTCGCGTCATGCGCGAAGCTTTGAGTGGCGTTGAAGTGTGCGCGCAAGCGCTGCGCCGTTATTTGGCTTCTTAACTCAGCAGCACACCATGAAACTCAACGTCAACGGACAGATCCACCAACTCGATGTCGAACCCGAAATGCCCTTGTTGTGGGCTCTGCGGGACGAACTGGATATCAAAGGCCCCAAGTACGGCTGTGGCATCGCGCAGTGCGGCGCATGCACAGTCTTGCTCAATGGCGAGCCCGTCCGCTCTTGTTCTTACCCCGTGTCGTCAGCTGCGGGGCAGCAAGTGGTCAGTATCGAAGGGCTTGCCAACAAAGGCAAGCTGCATGCTGTTCAGCAAGCATGGATAGACCACCAAGTCCCACAATGTGGTTATTGCCAAGGCGGTCAAATGTTGGCAGCTGTTGCCTTGTTGAAAAAGAAACCCAAACCTACCGATGAAGACATCGATGCAGCGATGACCAACATTTGCCGTTGCGGTACTTATGCCCGAATGCGCAACGCTATCCACGCTGCAGCCCGTCAGGCCGGTCAATCATGAAGCGCCGCCATTTTTTACAGGTCAGCGCCAGCACCACAGCTGCCTTGAGTCTGGGCTTTGTGTTGCCCAGCCCATCCCAAGCGGCGGCCCACGCTGAAGTGAATGCATGGATAGATATTCATGCCGATGAATCTGTGGTGATTCGTTACGCACGCACAGAAATGGGCCAAGGTAGCCGTACCTCTGCACCCATGCTGATCGCTGAGGAACTGGAAGCCGATTGGAAAAAAGTTCGCGTCGAATCTGTGCAAGCTCATGAGAACTTGAAACGCAAACGCGCCTATGGCGACATGGCCAGCGTCGGCAGTCGCACCATTCGCAACTCGCAAGAATATTTGCGCAAAGCGGGCGCCTCTGCGCGCATCATGTTGGTACAAGCCGCGGCCCAACGTTGGAATGTGCCAGTCGCCGAATGCCAAGCCGTGTTGGGCAAAGTTGTTCATCAACCCAGCCAAAAAACTTTCAGCTATGGTCAATTGGCAGCCGATGCTGCCAAGCTTCCTCTCCCCACAGACGTCCCCCTCAAAGACCCTGCCACATGGACTTTGGCAGGCAAACCCCTGCCACGTGTGGACATGCATGACATCGTGACCGGTCAGATTCGTTTTGGCATTGACACCCAATTGCCAGGCATGTTGCATGCAGCCATAGCGCAGTCGCCGGTATTTGGCGGCAAAGTTATCAGCTTGGACAGCAGCAAAGTGGACAACCGCAGAGGCATCGTCAAAGTATTGAACATGGGCGATTTTGTCGCTGTGGTGGCTGACAACTGGTGGCGTGCCAAAGAAGCGCTTCGAGATGTGGCTATCGAATGGGACAGTGGCAAACATGCACAAGTCAACAGTGCCAGCTTGATGAAGTTGTACCGAGATGGTTTAAACCAAACCGAAGCTGCTGTAGCCCGTCAGGACGGCAACGCACTGGCAACCCTGGCGAATGCCCCTAAGGTGATCGAAGCAGAGTACTACACGCCTTACCTCGCGCATGCCACCCTTGAGCCTATGGTGTGTACCGCTTGGTTGCAAGATGACCAGTTACAGATATGGGTCTCCACCCAAAACCCTGAATCGAGTTTGACCGCTGCAGCAGGCACGGCAGACATACCCCAAGAAAACGTCAAAGTGTTTGCCATGCAAATGGGCGGTGGCTTGGGTCGCAAAAGTCCGCAAGACTTCACCCGACAAGCCGTGGCAATTGCCAAAGAACTGCCTGGAAAACCTGTCAAGCTGCTGTGGAGCCGAGAAGAAGATACGCAACACGACCTGTACCGCCCTGCCAGCTTGGTCAAGGTACGCGCCAACCTGCTGCCTAGCGGTAAGCCCGAAGCTCTGCATATCCGCGTCAGTGCGCCGTCTATTTTTTCGCAATTGCTGCGCATGCCTTTGCAAAACGGCGTGGACCCCCAAGCGGTTGCCTCGTTTAACGATCACCCTTACGACATCCCGCATTGCTTGGTGGACTTTGCCCAGCGCGGTGCCCATGTGCCTGTGGGTTTTTGGCGCACCGTGGGGCATTCGCAAAACCCATTTGTACGCGAATGTTTCATTGACGAGTTAGCCCATGCTGCAGGCGTTGATCCATTGGCTTATCGCCTGTCACTTTTGCCCCAGAATGAAAAAGCCAACCGTGACAGGGGGATTTTGCAAGCGATCGCCAAAGCCGCAGATTGGAATAAAGCTTTACCTGCAGGCGTATTTCGCGGTATAGCGGAAACCGAAGGCTATGGCAGCTATACCGCTTGTGTGTGCGAGGTCTCGGTCAATGCCAAAGGCGAGGTACGCATACACCGCATTGTGATTGGCATAGACCCTGGTTATGCGGTCAACCCTGACAACATACAAGCGCAACTCCAAGGCAGTGTGGTGCATGGCTTGTCAGCGATTTTCTGGGGTGAAATGACGGTTAAGGACGGTCGCATCGAGCAATCCAACTTCCATGATTACCGCATGATGCGCATGAATGAAATGCCCAAGGTGCAAACAGTGATTGCACCCAGCGGTGGTTTTTGGGGTGGTGTAGGTGAGCCCGCCCAAGCCCCCTTGGCACCTGCCTTAGGCAATGCCTTGTTTGCAGCAACGGGCAAACGCATACGCTCATTGCCTTTGAAAAACCACGGCTTGAGTTTGGTCAAAGCATGAGACATGTTGTGTTGCTTGCTGCGTTGGCGTTGAGCCCCAGTTTGTGGGCCGCTGATGCCATGCCTGCCACAGCGTCGGCGGCTTCGGCAGATGCGGCGCGTGGGCGCAAGTTGTTATTGGCGCGGCAAGACACCGGTTGCATTTTGTGTCACCAGCTCCCGGGCTTCAAAGAAGGTGGCGAAATGGGTCCCTCGCTGGTCGGTGTCGGTGAACGTCTGAGCAGCGAGCAAATTCGTCAACGCATTGCCGACCCTCGTGTACTCAATCCCCAAACTTTCATGCCTGCTTATTTCAGCACAGCAGGCCTTCATAATGTCGCCAAGCCTTTGCAAGGAAAAACCGTACTCACCGAGCAAGGCTTGGAGGACATCATTGCTTACTTGTTAAAAAACCCTTCATGAGGTCTCGCTTGGTATCTCGTCGTCATGCTGCCCTAAGGCTCTGGCAAGCCACCTTGGTCACCAGTATCGGTGGTGGCTGGTTGCGTACTGCCCAGGCACAGGTAGACAAGCTGACCATCACGGGTTTGGCCGAAGCCCGTTTGCGTAGCTTTGAAGAAATGGTGCGCCCTTATGTGCAAACCCAAACACTGACCAAAGAGGCCGTGACTTTGTCCCTGCCGATGTTGGCGGATAACGGCCACATGGTGCCTTTGAGTTTGAAAATCGACAGTCCCATGACCGAAGAAGCACACATCACCCATGTTTACCTTCTGTCTCAACGCAACCCGGTGCCCTTGATGGCGAAATTTGTGTTGGGACCATGGAGTGGTCGTGCCGACTTAAGCACACGGGTTCGCTTGTCAGGCAACCAAAGCGTGATCGCTTTGGCCAGGCGCTCTGATGGCAGTTTTATTTACGATGCGCAAGAGGTGGTCGTCACCGAAGCCGCTTGTGTGGACAACGGCTGATGAGTTCCGCTCGCTTGCAAGTCCCTCCCCGCATTGTCCAAGGCGATGTATTCAAACTGCGCCTGTTGGTCAACCACCCTATGGACAGCGGCTTTTTGCGCGACATTGATGGCGTACTGATTCAACGCAATGTCATCCGACATTTGCTGTGCACCTTGAATGGTCGAGAGGTCTTCAGGGTTGAGCCCACCACTGGCGTTGCTGCCAACCCCTTGTTTGAGTTTTATTTAAGAGCCACTGAGTCTGGCGAAATGCTGTTTCGCTGGGTAGATGACAAAGCCTACATTGGCGAGTTGCGCCATCACTTGGTGGTAGAACCTGCCAACGCCTCCAAACCCACCAGCAACTGAACTCAAACCATGCGTCTTTTTGCTTGTCGGTTGTATCTTGGGGTGGTGTTAGCGGGTTTGGTTTTTAGCTTACCTTTGCAAGCACAACAACGCATCATTGCATTAGATAAGTTGCAATCAGGCTTGAACTTTTCAGGTGCTGAGGTGCAGTCCTTGCAAGCTGACGAATTTGCCAATCCAGGCAATATCGCATTGGACAATGGCAACAAACTTTGGGCTAAACCAGACGGTAACAGCAACAAAAGTTGCCAGTCCTGCCATGGCGAACTCACGCGCATGAAAGGCGTGTCAATCCGCTACCCAGCCATCGACAAAGCCAGCGGCAAATTATTCAACCTCGAAGACCGCATACGCAACTGCCGCGTGAAAAACCAAAAAGCGCCCGAGTGGGCGTTTGAATCCGATGAATTGCTTGCTGTCAGTTTGGCAATCACCTCTGCTTCGCGTGGCTTGCCATTGCAAGCCAATATTGAAGGCGCAGCCAAAAGCCACTTTGAAAATGGTCAGCGGATTTTCATGACCCGTCAAGGGCAAATGAATTTGGCTTGTACCAACTGCCATGACCAACACTATGGCCAAAAACTTTTTACAGACCCTTTGAGCCAAGGCCAAGCCAACGGCTACCCTTTGTATCGCATCGATTGGCAAAGGGTGGCGTCGTTAGAACGCCGACTGCGCTTTTGTTACACCGGTGTCAAAGCCGAAATCCCTTCTTGGGGGCACAGTGATATGCGGGATATCAGCTTGTATTTGATGTGGCGTGGTCAAGGTTTGCCAGTAGAAGCGCCGGCCGTACGTAAATAAGCCCTGCTTAAAACGTTGCCAAGACCTTGCGCCACAGATCGGGCGAGACTTCTGGCATGACGCCAAACCACGAAGCAAATGCGGGTCTGGCCTGATGCAACAACATACCCAAACCATTCACCGTGGGGTTGCCTCTGGCAGTCGCTCGCTGCAACAAATCGGTTTGCAGGGGCGTGTACACAATATCTGAAACCAAGGCCTGGTTGGGCAAGTCATCCAAATGCAAGTCCAACACTGGCTGCCCTTGCATACCTTGGGTGGTGGTGTTCACCAGCAATGCCGCACCACCCAGCGCTGCATGACGTTCGGACCATGGCAATGCTTTCACAGGCACACCAAATTCATCGGCCATGGCTTGGGCTTTGTCAGGGCTGCGGTTAAGCAAACGAATCTCTGGTGCACCAGCATCGGCCAAAGCCCATACCACTGCACGGGCAGCACCACCTGCACCCAAAACCACGGCAGGACCTGCATGGGCTTGCCAAGCATGGTGTGCTTCACGCAGACTTTGGATAAAACCAAAAGCATCGGTATTGGTACCATGTAAACAACCGTCGGCCCTGACTGACAAGGTGTTGACGGCGCCTATGCGCTGCGCCACTGACGCCACTTCATCTAGCCACGGCAAAGCCTCTACTTTGTGCGGCAAGGTCAGGTTACAACCTGCAAAGCCCAAAGTTTTCAATCCGACCAAGGCCTGTGGCAGTTGGGTGGGGTTGACCGCCAAAGGCACATAAGCACCCTGCAAACCGTGTTCAGCTATCCAGTGAGAGTGAATCAACGGAGAACGCGAATGGGCAATGGGCCAGCCCATGACCCCTGCCAAAATAAAAGTTGAAGTCGCCATAAGATGCTTAGCATATCGCCTGTTGGCGGTGATCAATCACCCGTCCGCTTGTGAAACAATCAGCGCAGTCACGTCAATTGTCAGAGATGCCCACCGCTACGCCCCCATCTATCGCTCGTTTTCACCATTTCTTGGCGCAAATCACGCGCTTGGTGGATATTGCGCCTGCCGAAGCTGAACTCTTGGCCCAAGGCCGCCAATGCTTACAAGAACTGGTATCGCATGACGACTGGTTGCTGCCTGAGTTTGCCCAGCCCCATGCGAAGTACTACCAACAGTATTTGTTGTATGCCGACCCTCAGGACCGTTTTTCAGTGGTGAGTTTTGTGTGGGGGCCTGGTCAAGCCACCCCTATTCATGACCACACGGTGTGGGGCTTGGTCGGCATGTTGCGAGGCTCTGAGTCATGTCAGCCCTATAGCCGCATGTCCGATGGTCGATGGGCGCCAGCAGGCTTTCAACTGGACATGCTTCCCGGCGATGTAGAAGCGGTTTCGCCTCGCATTGGCGATGTTCACAAAGTTTGGAACGCTTTACCAGACCAAGTCTCTATCAGCATCCATGTGTATGGCGGCAACATTGGTTTGATCGAGCGCAACAGTTACAAAGAAGATGGCACGCGCAGCAAATTTGTGTCGGGTTATTCCAATGTCCAAGCCATCACGGATACTTCTGTGCAAGCGCCCGCTTTAACTGTTACACCACCTGCAGCCCCTGTGCCAACTGCACCTGTGATGCAGTCTGCCCCCGCTGTGCTGCCAGCGGTTGAAGAAACCGTTCAAAAAACGCCAGCGCAAGTTGAAGTTTTGGTTACAGAGGTATCCCACCCTTATGCCGTTACCAGTTATGCGCAAGTCAAAGAAGCCTTGTTGACTAAGAACGAAATCGCTTTGGTCGATGTTCGTGAAGAAGACCCCTATGCGCAAAGCCATCCCTTATTTGCGATCAACCTGCCTTATGGACGCATTGAAGTGGATGCATGGCGACGTATCCCTAGACGCGACACACCTGTGGTGGTGTATGACAACGGCGAAGGCTTGGCATTGCGAGCCATACCCGTGCTTCAGCGCTTGGGTTACACCCAGTTGAGTGTGCTGCAAAACGGTTTGGCAGGCTGGGCCGCAGCAGGGGGCGAACTGTTTCGCGATGTCAATGTGCCCAGCAAATCCTTTGGTGAATTGGTGGAGTCACAACGCAAAACACCTTCTTTCTCCGCGCATGAAGTCAAGGCATTGCTTGAACGTGACTCGGACATGGTGATCTTGGATGCGCGCCGTTTTGACGAATACCAAACCATGAGTATTCCAAGTGCTGTCAGCGTCCCAGGTGGAGAGTTGGTCTTGAGGGCGCGCGCATTGGCTCCCAGCCCAACCACTCGCATCGTGGTCAACTGTGCGGGACGCACACGCAGCATCATTGGCGCACAATCTCTCATCAATTCTGGCATTCCTAACCCTGTGTGTGCCTTGCGCAATGGCACCATCGGATGGACGCTTGCAGGACTGGATTTGGTCAAAGGCGCCGACAAGCGATTTGGCGATATCGATGACAACGACCGCAGCAAGGCTGCTGCCTCTGCGCTGGCCCTGTTGTTTCGTGCAGGGGTCAGCAGGGTGGACCAAGCCACTGTGAAACAGTGGTTGTCTGAAAACGATCGCAATACCTATGTTTTTGATGTGCGCACGCCTGAGGAATATGCCCGCGGTCATTGGCCAGGTGCTATCAGCGCACCAGGCGGTCAATTGGTTCAGGAAACCGATCACTTTGTCGGGGTACGTGGTGCACGTATCGTGGTCTATGACGATGACGGCGTGCGAGCCAGCATGACCGCATCGTGGTTAGCGCAAATGGGTTGGGAAGTCGCAGTGATGAAAGACATCAGCAGCCAAGATATGCCAACCCCAACCCCTGTTTCTGATGACGATTTGCCACTCACACTTGCGCCCGTTGCAGTGGTGGATCCACCCACCCTCAAGACATGGTTGGCCAACCGCAGCAACCTCAGCATGGTCATTGATGTGGGCGACAGTGCCACCTATGTCAAGCGCCATATCCCTGGTGCATGGTGGCTGTTGCGCTCACAGCTGGCACAAGACTTCACGCGTGTGCACAAAGCCAATCGCTATGTGCTCACCTGTGGCGATGGTCGGGTTTCGCGGTATGCCGTGGCAGAGTTACAGCCCCTTTTGCGTCCTGGTGTGGAAGTGTTTTGGTTGCCTGGCGGCAATGCTGCATGGCAAGCCGCGGGCTTTAGCACCCAGCAAGGCGAATCGTATGTGGCCAGCCCTCGCATAGACCGCTACCGCCGCCCTTATGAAGGCACCGACAACCCTGCGCAAGCCATGCAAGCCTATTTGGATTGGGAATTCGGTTTGGTCGAACAACTCAAGCGCGATGCTACCCACCACTTCAAGGTGATTTGAATCGCTATGGATACCGCTTGGGTTGCACTTGCACTCACCCTGAAGGTCGCTGGTTGGGCAACCGCTATCAACATGGTCTTTGGCGTTGCAGTGGGATTGGCTTTGTCGCGTTGGCGGTGGATGGGACGCGATGTCGTTGATGCACTGCTGACCTTGCCCATGGTGTTGCCTCCTACCGTATTAGGTTATTACCTCTTGGTATTGCTAGGGCGTCATGGTGTTATAGGCCAGTGGTTGCAAGACAAGCTTGGCATACAACTGATCTTTACATGGCAGGGTGCCGTCATTGCAGCCAGTGTGGTGGCGTTTCCGTTGGTGTTCAAAGCCGCGCGAGCTGCATTTGAAAATGTCGAGCCCAACTTAGAGCAAGCTGCAAGAGTGCTGGGTTTGAGTGAAACAGCGGTGTTTTTTCGCGTTACCCTGCCCTTGGCTTGGCGCGGTATTTTGGCGGGAAGCTTGTTGGCCTTTGCGCGAGCGACCGGTGAGTTTGGTGCCACGTTGATGGTGGCCGGCAGCATTGCTGGCGAAACACAAACGCTTTCTATAGCGGTGTACGAAGCGGTACAAGCTGGTCAAGACGCAACAGCAAATTTTCTTGTGCTGGTAACCTCGGTCAGCTGCTTTGCCCTGCTGCTGAGCGCAGGGTATCTGGCACCTGGTCGCATTGCAGGCCAAACCCAACGGGGTGCACGATGAGGTGGCAAGTACAGTTGATCAGTCGACTCGGTCATGCGCCATCGACTTTTGACATCCACATTGACTTCGCCAGTGATGCACAACGATTGGTGTTATTTGGACCCTCTGGTGCGGGCAAAACCCAAACCTTGATGATGATGGCAGGACTTACCACGCCCCAGCAAGGCAAAGTGGTCTTCCATGACAAAGTCTTGTTCGACAGCGTTAACCATCTGCATTTACCCACTCGCCAACGAGGCTTAGGCTATGTGTTTCAAGACTACGCTTTGTTTCCGCATTTGACGGTGCGACAAAACATGGGGTTTGCACTGCGTCAAGGTTGGAGAAACCCATCTACATCGCACTCAGACCCTCAAGTTGATCATTGGTTGGCGGTATTTCAGCTTCAAAGTGTGGCTGATTTATTGCCTGAGCAAATTTCTGGTGGACAGCGCCAAAGAACCGCTTTGGCCAGAGCACTGGTGGCACAACCACAGGCTTTGTTATTGGACGAACCTTTTGCCGCCATGGACCGCCCACTCAGACAACGGCTGCGTCAAGAATTGTTAGAACTTCAAACCGAGCTGTCTTTACCCATGGTATTGATCACCCACGACGAGGAAGATGTACAGGCTTTTGCCCAAGAGGTGGTGCATATTGAAAAAGGGCGTGTGGTCAGCGGCTCCAGCCCATGCGAGCAAGCAACCCATCGCGTTTAACAAACTGATGCCACAACGCTGCCAAAACATGCAGGGCAATCAAGGTCATCAGCACATCGGCTGCGAGTTCATGCAATTCACTGAAAAATTCTTTGCCCTCGGGTGATGGGCCCCAAAGTTTTGGCAAAGCCATGCCAAAGAACTTGACGGGGTAGGGCGAAAAACTGGAACCCAAATAACCAGATACGGGCAAAACCACCATGCAAAGAT
>DAIQOH010000005.1:47863-56088 GCA_036787995.1 Limnohabitans sp.
GGCGAAAAACTGGAACCCAAATAACCAGATACGGGCAAAACCACCATGCAAAGATAGAGCAAGCGATGGTTCCAAGTACCCAGTTTTTGAAAGAAAGACCCCACACCCAGTGGAGGTGCGGGCACAGAATGGGTGACACGCCAACCCAAACGCCACAAAATCAACAAACCCAAACAAATACCTATCGACTTGTGTAAATTAAACCATTGGGCACGGATACCCGGTGGGTCTTTGGGAATATCCTCCATCCAAACACCCAAGCCTAGCTGGGCAATCAACCCCAAAGCCAATACCCAATGCAATACCACCAACATACGGTCGTATGTGACAGGGGCTGTTTGATCGGCCCCAACAGCTTCATTGCTTACTTCTGCGTTCATAAAGTCTTTCGTTGTTAACGTCGATGGCGATCAGTGTGCAACCACGCCCCAAGGCAATTTACCTGTAGGAATGTCTTTAACCATCTTACGGCTGGCGACATCCACCACGCTGATGGAACCACTGCGACCGGCCGCAACATACAACTTTTGACCATCAGGGGAAAAAGCCATGTTCCAAGGACGCTGACCAATGGCAATGTTCTCAACGACTTTGAAGGTGGTGGTATCCACCATGGAGACATTGGCGTCACCACCATTGCTGGCAAACACATAAGCGCCATCTGGTGAAACGATGACACCGGCTGTGCGCTTACCTACAGCTTGCTTGGCCACCACTTTGCGCTCGGACATGTCGATAGCCACCAGCAAACTGGCTGCTTCGACTGCCACATAGGCTTTTTTGCCATCAGGGCTGAACGCAATACCACGGGGTCGCTCACCCACTTTGACCGAACCGACTTGTTTGCGTTTTTCAATGTCGAGTATGTCCACTTGATCGGCTTCTTCGGCAGAAACCAACATGAATTTGCCATCCGGGCTGAACACGCCGTGCTCGGGGTTTTTGCCGTGGACCACGATATCGAACTCCACTTTCAAACGCTGGGTATGTATGAAGCTGATACTGTTGGAACCCTCGTTAGCCACACCCAGCCATTCCCCATTGGGTGAGCAATACACCGCTTCAGGCGAGTCACCCAGTTGCACACGCTGCTCGATCACCCCTTTGACAGGGTCAATCACCCACAACTGCGCTTTGTTTTGTTCAGTGACATACAGCTTTTTGCTGCCCTTACATACCGTCAGGCCACGCGGTTTTCCACCCGTGTCTATGGTCGACAGAACTGTATCCGTGGCCACATCAATCACAGATACCGTGCCTGCACCTTCATTGGTGGCATAAGCGCGGGATTGGGCACAGACGTTAGACCCTGTGCCAACCGAGGCAATCACAAGCAAAGCAAAGAGAACAGGTTTCATGACACTCCCAAAAACATCAACTGGTGAAGCAGACTTTGCTTCAAACCAATTATCTTAGTCAGAAAGGCATTGTCGCTTGTATACCCACCAAAGCAGTCAAGGGCATGGCAGGTTCATAAAACTGAGAACTGGCTTGGTTCACGATGACAGACCCTACAGCTTTGCGCTCAAACAAATTGTCGATACCCACGTAGGTGGTGGTGTTGAAAGGCCCCCATTTGTATTTTTGTTGGGCACGGATATTGACCATGCTGTAGCCAGAGGCTTCAGCAGTATTCAAATCGTTAGCAAATATTTTGGTTCTGCCCACCAAATCTGCTGCCAACTCCATACCAGGTGTAAAACTTCCGGGTTTTCTTGATTGCTCATTCTGTGTCCAAGTGACATTGCCAAAGAATTGACGTTGAGGAATGGCGGGTAAGGCGTTACCTACTTTGACGTAGTTTAAAGACGTAGGAGAGGTTCTGAATTTTTGGTCATACGTCACTGACATCCAAGTAAAAGCAACCTGGGTACGCCAATGCGGATTAATGGCTTGGCGGAATGAAAGCTCCAAGCCATCTCTGTTGGTTTTAGACGCGTTTTGGTAGGCCGTTTTCCCACTGCTGGAGAGCAGTGTGGTTAACTCATTTTCAGTGTAAATGTGAAAAATTGCCGCATCTAATTGTGTTGATGGGTTTGGTTTCCACTTCAAACCTGTTTCTTGGTGATGGCTTTTTGAAGCACTTAATTTAGTGTTAAAGGTTTCTTTGATCGAAGTTGTAGATCCAACAGTTTTCGTATCGTAGGCAACTTCTGAAAGTGTAGGGGTTTCAAAACCATTTCCCATATTCACGTACACATTCAAATCTTCATTGGCATGGAAAGTCAAACCCATAACGGGTGAGGTGGCTTTGTAAGTTACTTCCCCGGATCCGTCTGGGCTTTGGGTGGTAATGTAGTTGTCTTTGCTACTCAAAATCACTTTGCTGTTTCTTGCGCCCGAAGTAAAAGTCCATTGTTCGTCAAAATGCCAATTCAGTTGGGCAAAAAAATCTCTGTTGGTGGCTTTGTTCAATTCATTACGGGTGTCATTGATGGCTGCGGTCTGCTGTCCATTCAGTGTTGTACCGCCTCTACGCAATTCTTTGGACGAGTCGTAGTCCATACCAACGACCCAGTCTAGGCCAGTACCACCTGAAAGAGCGCGTTTTCCTTTGGCTTGCAAACCTGTGCCGTAAAAATTTCTGTTCAAACCTGTCCAGGCACCATAAGCAGCATTTCCGCCAGTGGTTGTCACTTGGTATTGCAAGTTTTGCCTGTCTCCGGTGTAAACACGCGCCATCAATTCCAAATCTTTGTCCACTTTATGCTCTAGCACTGTCCCGAATTGGTTTTGCGCTACCGCTTTTCGGGTGAAATACTTTTCCGCCCCAGACCCAGCCTTTGAGGCATCCTGATTAAATTCATCTGTCGTCAAACCCAAAGGGTCTTTGGCATAGGGCATGTCAAAAGAATTCAAAATGAAACGTGCCTTGGTATCTTCTTTGACGTCCCAAGTCATTACCGTGTTGAGTTGTTTGCGTTGCGCCGCACTGTTAGCTCGGTAACCCTCAATACCAAAGTTGCTGAAGTCCGCCACGATACCTACAGCACCTGCACGGCCACTCAACTGCCAATCTGTACGGGTAAGGCCATAAGAGCCTGCGAATAGTTGTGTACTGGCCTCCGGTGTAGCGCCAGCTTCACGGGTAAAAGTTTGGATCACACCACCTGATGAATTACCGTACAACTGTGCCAAAGGGCCGGTTAACACCTCAATGCGAGACGCGGAGGTCAAACTGGCCGTGCTTGCTTGTCCTTGACCATCAGGAATGGTGGCAGGTATGCCATCGGTGATGAGACGAATACCTCGCAAACCAAAAGGCGCACGAGCGCCAAAACCACGAATAGAGATTTGCACATCTTGTGCATAGTTGTTTCGGTTCAGAGAAACCACACCTGGCACACGCCCCAAGGTATCAGATAAATTGACTTGCGCACCAGTGCTTCGGATAGTGGCTTCGTCAATGACTTGCACAGAAGCAGGGGTGTCAAATTGCTGCTGTTCTATGCGTCCGCCTTGGACTTTGATTTCTTCCAAAGTTTGAGCGCCCGACACGCTGACACCCAACAAAATACCTGACACTGTCAAGGTACGGGTAACTGAAAAACGAAAAGAATTGCGCAATAACATGACAAACCCTGTTGGAAGAATGCAAAAGAGTCAGTGTATGAAAACACTGCTTTTTCACCTAATCACCTTGCACATTGCCCCTGAATGGCCACCTAGATATTTTCTGTAGTCCCCTCAGTTATCATCCGCCCCTCTTGATACAAGGCAATTCCATTGAAGTCTTTTTTGCAAAGCTTGAAAAACACAAACCCGCACTGGGATGTCGAACCGCTGTGGTTTGAATGGCTGGTATTGGTGGGTTTGTTTGTGTTCGCTACTTGGTTGTTGGGCATTCAAGGCGTTTGGCATTTGCTGCTGAGCTCCGACCCCACGGGTATCACGCTCGTCATCATCATTGTCTTTGGGGTCTCGACCTTGTGGTGTGGCGTGCGTTCGCGTGAATTGAGCAGACAACACGATTTGCTTCGCGCCGCCAGCCTCGGAGAAGCACAAACTTTGGTGCTGGCCGATGGATGGGCTGGTGAGTATTGGAATGCCTTGGCCTTGAACCCCCAAGACAGTGGCGCGCCGTTGGATTTGTTGATGGAACACACCCATGGACCGCATTCCACCGCTTGGTGGGTGAATGGCGTTCAACTCAAGTTGGGATTGTTGGGCAAGGTCATTGGTTTTTCTGTGTTGGCCATGCAAATCGGCCAAATACAAAGCTTTGACCCTTCACAAGCGCAAGACCTGTTACGTAACCTCACCTCAGGTCTGGGCGTGGCACTGCTGACCACCATGGTGGGCTTGGTGGGCAATATCTTGCTTGGTTTGCAACTTACCCGCATGGACCGCTTTGCCGATGATTTGGTGGCGCAAGCACAGCGCCACGGTATGCGCATCCCCCGCTAAGCACACCGCTAAGTTGTATGCGCAAACTCAGACACTCTCGCGAACCCGAGGTCGACCCTTTCTACGACATGTTGTTCAACATGCTCATCGCGTTTGTGTTTTGCTTCATCATTGCTTTGTTGGCCATGAACCCCAAAGCTTTGAAGTCGGGTGATATTCCCGCAAAAGCCGAGTTCATCATCACCTTGTCATGGCCCGACTTAGACCCTAACGATTTGGATTTATGGGTGCAAGGCCCTTCAGGCGAAAGCGTGTGGTTTCGCAACCGCGAAGCTGATCTGATGCACTTAGACCGTGACGACCGAGGCAATAGCAACAACACCATCATGATCAATGGCAAAAAAGTGGTGAACCCTTTGCGCCAAGAGGTGGTCACCATTCGCAGCATTGTTCCTGGTGAATATGTTGTGAATGCGCATTACTATGAAACCAAAGAAATTGACCGCAATGACCCCAAAACGGGTCAACCCGTAGAAGCCACTTTGTCTGTCATCAAGGTCAACCCCAAAGCTGAAGTTGTTTACTATGGTCAGGCCACGCTTGAGGGCCGCGGCAAAGAGGTCACCATGGTGCGCTTTACAGTCAACCCCAATGGCGGTGTGGACAACATCAACACCATCCCCAAAATTCTTGTGAAGTCTTTTTGATATGACACTTACTTTTATTCTTGCCTTTGTGGCGTTTACCTTGCTGTTGGCGTTGGCCTTGGTGTTCTCGCAATGGCCTAGGTGGCTGAAGAGTCTGCTGGCCTTGGGCGTGGCCGGTTTTTATTTCTTTGGTTTTGGCAGTGTGCATTCTTTGTTGGGGCTTCCGAGTACCGATGCATTACCTGAGCGGTTTGTGATGATTGCAGCCATCGTGGACGAGCCACGTGGCAAATTTCCTGGTGCTTTGTACATGTGGGTCACGCCCATCGAAGAAGGTAAAAGCGTGATGCAACCCCGCGCCTACAAATTGCCCTACACCAGGGTGTTGCACGAGCAAATTGCCGATGGCATGAAAAAAGGTCGCGAGGGCGTACCGCAAATGGGCACGGCTGAGGTGAAAACTGGTAATGGCAAAGGCCCGAGTTGGCTCAACCCTGGCACCGATGAGCAAGAGGTGAAGATTTTGGATTTACCAACACCGCAAGTGCCAGAGAAATAACCATGCGCTACTCGCTTGTACTTTTATGCAGTGTCTTGACCCTTGTTGCATGCGACAAGCCCGTCAATGACAACCCCTTGTTTCCATTGGGTGAAGGCAAGCGCTGGACTTACCAAATCGAAACGGTGTATGACAACCCCGAAGGCAGAACCGTCAAACAAAAGCTACAAATGCATAACTTGGGCAGCGCTACTTTGGCCGATGGATCAACCGCCTGGCTAAGACGCACCAGCAATGGCCATGAATACTGGTTCCAATTGTCCGAAACGGGTGTGCAGCGCGTGGCCATGAAATCTCCGCTGCAAGAGCAAGCGGTGATGGATGAAATGCCTAGGCAGGTCATTCCCAGCACGTTGACCATAGGCGCCAAATGGAAGCACAACACCACGCCTTATTTTTTACGGCGACGCAATGAGACGCCTGCAGAATTTCGCTACGTTGACAAATACAAAAGCGTTCCCATGACTTACACCCTGGCCGCAGTCGATGAAACCCTGGATACGCCTGCTGGCCGTTTCGAACATTGCGCTCGAGTGGACGGACAAATGGAGTTGATGCTTTGGCATGATGATATTTATGCCTATAAACCCACCCCTTTGCTGACCCGCGAGTGGTATTGCCCAGGCGTGGGTTTGGCGCAGTTTGAACGCGATGAACCGACCACGGCCAAGTTTTTCCAAGGTGGTCATTTGCGTATGCGATTGATGGAATTTACGCCTTAACTGAACCCAAACTTACTGTTAACTTTTTACTTTCTTACATCCTCCAAAACAGGTGTGTTTCTTTTTGAGAAATTCCATGGATTGAATACCCCAACTAGGGTTTCTGCTAGGGTGAGTCTTATATAAGTCTTTCAAAATGCAGGGGTTAGTTGAATTTCCCGTTGTTCTTTATTTAACCCTGAAGGAACTTGTATGAAACTGTTAGTGAAATCAGTCGCGTTGGCTGCCGTTCTCGGTACAGCAACGTTGGCCAGTGCACAAAGCTGGCCTACCTATGGTGGCGACACCGGCAACACACGTTACAGCGAAGGCACACAAATCACCGCTGCCAACGTGAACAAGCTGTCTGTCAAATGGGCGCTGCAACTTGGCTCCAACCGCTCACAAGAATCGTCTCCCATTTTGGTTGGCGACACTTTGTACGTGACTTCATCATTCGGTCCCAAAAACGTTTTTGCTGTCAATGCAAAAACAGGTGAAATCAAGTGGAAATACTCGCCTGAGATGCCTAAAGCCATTGACCAATACGCTTGCTGTGACGTGAACAGCCGCGGCGTGGCTTACAACGACGGCAAGATCTTCTTTGGCCGTTTGGACTCTCAAGTGACTGCACTCGACGCCAAAACCGGCAAAGAGTTGTGGACTTCCAAAGTGGTTGACTACACCCAAGGTTCTGTCATCACTTCTCCCCCCACCATTGCTAAAAACCTGGTTATCACCGGTTTCGGCGGCGGTGAGTACGGCGTTCGCGGTGCATTGGTCGCCCTCGACCAAGGTACAGGTAAAGAAGTGTGGCGTACCCACACTGTGCCCATTGGCAACGAGAAAAATGCTGACACCTGGAAGGGTGACTCTGGCAAAACAGGCGGCGGCGCTGCTTGGAACGTTGGCTCCTACGATCCCAAGTTGAACTTGGTTTACTACGGTACCAGCAACCCCTCTCCTTGGTCTGCTTCTGTTCGCGGCAACGACTCCTCTGACGTGGGCAAGTTCTCCAACTTGTACACCGCTTCTGTGGTGGCTTTGAACCCCGACACTGGCAACATCGTTTGGCACTACCAGTTCACACCCCATGATGCATGGGACTACGACGGTGTGAACGAACTCGTGTTTGCCGACCTGCCTGTTGACGGCAAAAAAGTGCCCGTCATCATGCAAGCCAACCGTAACGGCTTCTTCTACGTGATCGACCGTGCCAACGGCAAATTGATTTCTGCCAAGCAGTTCGTTAACGGCGTGAACTGGGCTACTGGTGTTGACCTCAAAACAGGTTCACCCATCGAAACCGCTGGCAACGCCAAGCGTCCCCAGTTGAAGAAATGGGCCAAAGACATTTGCCCCAACTTGTTGGGTGGCAAAAACTGGATGCCTATGTCCTACAACCCCAACACCGGCTTGGTCTACATCCCCACACTTAACCTGTGTATGGACCTCGAAGGCGTTCAAGAAGAGTACAAACGCGGCCAGTTCTACTTGGGCGTGAACTTTGACTTGGGTAAAGTGGGTCCTGGCGGCCACGGCGGCGGTTTGAAAGCTTGGGACCCCGTTGCACAAAAAGAAGTTTGGTTCAACAAAGACGAACTCCCCTGGGGCGGCGGTACGATGACCACCAAAACAGGTTTGGTCTTCTCTGGCGACCTGCGTGGTAATTTCCGTGCCAACGACGCTAAGACTGGTAAAGAACTGTGGAAGTTCGCTACAGGCTCTGGCATCTCTGCTGCACCTATCTCTTACACCTTGGACGGCAAGCAATACGTTGCTGTGGTGTCTGGCCGTACCCAATCCATCCCCGCCTTCTTGGGCGCGTTGGGTGAAAAAATGGTTGCTGCCAGCCCTGAAGGCGGCACATTGTTTGTGTTCTCTTTGAACTGATCTCAATTGTGATCTCAACACCGCCCTCAGGGGCGGTGTTTTTACATCCAAAGGTTGGCTTTTAAAACGCTGTCCTCT
>DAIQOH010000006.1:0-54998 GCA_036787995.1 Limnohabitans sp.
GAGCACCACCTTGACATGGTGGGGGTCGTTGGTTCGAGTCCAATCGCGCCTACCAGTCTTTGCCTTGCCTTTTACCTGCTCGACGTTTTGCAAAGACGCTTTTGCAAACACCCCAACAGGACATTCTTTTGGCACGCAAACCATCTACAAAACATGCTGATCAGCCTGAACTTGATTCACAAGGTGCTGATCTGTCACGCTTGATCAAAAAATACCCCAATAGGCGGCTTTACGACACGAAGACCTCAAGTTACATCACCTTGTCTGAAGTCAAGGCCTTGGTCGTGTCAGGGGAAATGTTCAGCGTCATCGATGCAAAAACCCATGAGGATTTGACGCGAAGTATCTTGCTGCAAATTATTTTGGAAGAAGAGTCGGCTGGTGTTCCTATGTTTTCTGAAGCCGCATTGGCCAATATCATTCGCTTTTATGGCCATGCCATGCAAGGGTTCATGGGCAATTATTTAGAAAAAAATGTGCAAACGTTTATAGATTTACAAATGCAAATGGCAGAGCAAAGCAAGCACTTGTCCCCTGAGTTATGGGCTCAGCTCATGACGACACAGTCTCCTTTGCTCTCCGGATTGATGGGCAATTACGCTGAACAATCCAAGCAAATGCTGACCCAAATGCAAAATCAAATGCTAAACGCCATGGGACTTAAACGCTGATGTCTTCTCCAACTGTTGGTTTTGTCAGCCTAGGTTGTCCCAAAGCTTTGACCGATTCCGAGTTGATCCTCACCCAGTTAAGTGCAGAGGGCTATAAGACCTCCCAAACATTTGCTGGGGCCGATCTGGTCATCGTCAATACCTGTGGTTTTATTGACGATGCAGTGACTGAAAGCTTGAACACCATTGGTGAAGCATTGGCTGAAAATGGCAAAGTCATTGTGACGGGCTGTTTGGGCGCTAAGTCGCAAGCTGATGGCCAAAATGTGGTCAAAGCCATGCACCCCAGCGTTTTAGCGGTAACAGGACCCCATGCTACCCAAGAGGTCATGGATGCTGTGCATGCCCATTTGCCAAAGCCCCATGATCCGTTTACCGATTTGGTGCCTGCTGCTGGCATCAAACTCACGCCCAAGCATTACGCGTATTTGAAGATCAGCGAGGGTTGCAACCACCGTTGTACTTTTTGCATCATTCCCTCCATGCGCGGTGATTTGGTGTCGCGCCCCGTAGGAGATGTTTTGCGCGAAGCCAAGGCCTTGTTCGAGAGTGGGGTCAAAGAATTGTTGGTCATCAGCCAAGACACCTCTGCTTACGGCGTGGATGTCCGTTACCAAACCGGTTTTTTTGATGGCCGTCCTGTCAAAACCCGAACCCTTGAGTTGGTACAAGCTTTGTCTGATTTGGCTGAACCCTTTTCTGCGTGGGTACGTTTGCATTATGTCTATCCCTACCCCACTGTAGATCATTTGATTCCCTTGATGGCCAATGGACGCGTGTTGCCTTATTTGGATGTTCCTTTTCAGCACAGCCATCCCGATGTGTTGAAGCGCATGCAGCGGCCAGCCAGCGGCGAAAAGAATCTGGAGCGTTTGCAACAGTGGCGTGAGCAGTGTCCCGAATTGGTGATTCGAAGTACCTTCATTGCAGGTTTTCCTGGCGAAACAGAAGCTGAATTTCAGCACTTACTTCGGTTTTTGGAAGATGCGCAAATTGACCGTGCAGGTTGTTTTGCATACAGTCCTGTTGAAGGCGCGACTGCCAACGAATTGCCTGGTATGTTGCCCTTAGAACTGCGCGAAGAGCGTCGAGCCAGGTTCATGGAAGTCGCTGAAAAAATATCCATTCAAAAATTGCAACGTCGAATAGGTTCCACCATGCAAGTATTGGTGGATTCAGCCAAAGCACTGGGCAAGCAAGGTGGGGTTGGTCGGGCTTATTCTGATGCGCCTGAAATTGACGGCGTGGTGCGTGTGTTGCCACCTGAAAAATTCAGTAAAACCTATAAGACTGGGGACTTCATAAAGGTGCGCATTGTTGATGCGCAAGGGCATGATTTGATTGGTTTACCTATTTAATTCAAGTTCAACCAGGCATAAAAAAAGTCACTTGCGTGACTTGGTTGTTGGTTAACATTGGTGCCCAGGAAGGGACTCGAACCCCCACGATGTTACTCGCTAGTACCTGAAACTAGTGCGTCTACCAATTCCGCCACCTGGGCATTCAGGAAAGCAGAGGATTCTATCAAACAAAAAACTACTCCAAGCGCTGGTCTTCTTGAAACCTTCGAGGGAACGGTAGAAGGCCATCGTGATGGTCACGGTTTTGTGCAACGTGATGATGGTCAGGTCGATGTATATCTGCCCCCCAATGAAATGCGAGCGGTTATTCATCGCGACAGGGTGGTTGCTCGCGTGACACGCTTGGACCGCAAAGGCAGACCTGAAGCAAGAGTTGTTGAAATTGTGGACAGACCTCAGCAAGCCATCATAGGACGCTTGTTGCAAGAAAGCGGCGTGTGGTTGGTTGCACCTGAAGACAGACGCTATGGTCAAGACATTCTCATTCCCAAAGGGGCTACGGGTAATGCCCAAGTGGGGCAAGTGGTGGTGGTTGAACTCACCGAGCCACCCAGTTTGTTTGGTCAACCCGTTGGTCGAGTCAAAGAAGTGCTGGGTGAAATGGACGACCCAGGCATGGAGATTGAAATTGCGGTTCGTAAATACAACGTCCCTCACCAATTTTCTTCGGCATGCCTGTCTTTGGCTGCTGAACTTCCTTCCAAAGTGCGAGCTAAGGATGCCGTTGGCCGTGTAGATCTTCGCGATATTCCTTTGGTCACCATCGATGGAGAAGACGCCAGAGACTTCGATGATGCGGTGTATTGCGAGCCTACGACTTTTGAAAAACAAAAAGCTTGGCGATTGTTGGTAGCTATTGCGGATGTGAGCTATTACGTTGAAACGGGAAGTGGCATTGACATTGATGCGTATGAGCGTGCTACCAGTGTGTATTTTCCGCGTCGTGTCATTCCCATGCTGCCAGAAAAATTATCTAATGGCTTGTGCTCGCTCAATCCTTTGGTCGATCGTTTGTGCATGGTCTGTGACATGATCATTGATGAAGAGGGTCAAGTACAAGCCTACCAATTTTACGAAGCAGTGATGCATAGCCATGCTCGTTTTACCTATACCGACGTTGCAGCCATTCTTTCAAATACGCGTGGCCTTCAGGCTGCCAAATACAAAGACAGAGTGCAAGACCTCATTCATTTGCACGATGTTTACACATGCTTGCTTAAAGGACGAGAAAAGCGGGGCGCTGTCGATTTTGAAACCACCGAAACCCAAATCATTTGCGATGACAGTGGCCGTATCGAAAAAATTGTGCCAAGGGTTCGCACCCAAGCCCATCGCTTGATTGAAGAAGCCATGTTAGCTGCCAATGTTTGCAGCGCTGACTTTATTTTGCAAGCCAAGCATCCTGCTGTTTTTCGTGTTCATGAAGGGCCCACCCCTGAGAAACGTGAAACATTAAAAAACTACCTCAAAGCGATGGGCGTAGCTTCTGGCTTAAGTGACAACCCAACGCCTGGTCAATTTCAAGCGATTGCACAAGCCAGCAAAGACAGACCCGACGCCAAGCAAATTCATTCGATGCTATTGCGTTCTATGCAGCAAGCCATTTATACCCCTGCCAACAGCGGTCACTTTGGTCTGGCCTACCCCGCATACACGCATTTCACAAGTCCAATTCGTCGTTATCCGGATTTATTGGTGCACCGTGTTATCAAATCCATTTTGGCTGGGAAGCGCTATCAATTGCCTGGTTTACCTGTCCCTGGCGAGGCCCATGTCAAATTGGCAAGAAGGTTGGCAGCCCAATCTCGGTTGAAAGAAACATCTTCTTTGCCAACCCAGAAGCCCACTGCCGAGCAACAAGCTTGGGAGGCTGCAGGCCTGCACTGCAGCGCCAATGAACGCAGAGCGGACGAGGCCAGCAGAGATGTAGAAGCGTGGCTTAAGTGCCAGTACATGCGCGAGCATTTGGGCGAGGATTTCAGTGGCACCGTTTCTGGAGTTACTGCATTTGGTGTTTTTGTCACGCTGGATGCGATGTATGTGGAAGGTTTGGTGCACATCACCGAACTCGGGGGAGACTATTTCAAATTCGATGAGACCCGTCAAGAATTACGTGGAGAGCGCACAGGTATACGCTACAGCGTAGGGGCGCGTGTCAGAGTGCAAGTCAGCAGAGTAGATTTAGACGGTCGCAAGATCGACTTCCGCTGGGTACAAGAAGACGGCACCGTCACCTCTGATATTTCCTCAAATAGCAAGAAATTAGCTAACGCTGCAAGAAGACCTGCCATGCCTGCCAAAATTGGCAAAGCAAAAAACAGAACTACTTCGAGTGCTTTGCGTTCCGGTGCAAAATCTACACTTTCCAATACCAAGTTGGTTGCCAAAGACTCTGCGGCAAAGACCAAGAAAAAATCAAAAAACCGCCACTAACAATACAAACCAGGAGATCAGTTATGAACCCATCGAAAATTGCCATCGTTACAGGTGCAGGTACTGGCGTTGGAAAAGCTGCGGCTTTGGCATTGCTTGCAGATGGTTGGCGAGTTGCTTTGATTGGCAGACGTTTACAACCACTTGAAGAAGTGGTTCAAGCTTCTAACCTCCCTTCGTCTTGTTTGCCTTTACCCACTGATGTGGCGGATCCTCAAGCGGTCAAACATGCATTTGCCCAGGTTGTCTCGCAATGGGGCAGGGTGGATTTACTTTTCAATAACGCTGGCGTGAGCGCACCTGGTGTCCCTCTGGAAGATCTCAGCATTGAGCAATGGCGTAATGTGGTGGACATCAACCTCAATGGCATGTTTTATTGCTTGCAACAAGCCTTCGTTGCCATGAAAACGCAGTCACCTCAAGGCGGCAGAATCATCAACAATGGATCTATTTCTGCTTACGCGCCGCGTCCCAATTCCATTGCGTATACGGCTACCAAGCATGCGGTCACTGGACTAACCAAAACGGCTGCTCTTGATGGCCGCAAGTACGGTATCGCAGTGGGGCAAATAGACATCGGCAATGCGGCGACTGAAATGGCCGCCAAAATGGCCCTAGGCGTACCCCAAGCCAACGGAGAGATAGCCAAAGAACCCTTGATGGATGTCAAGCATGTGGGTGAGTCCGTGCTGTACATGGCCAATATGCCGCTGGCGTCAAATGTACTGTTTCATACTGTGATGGCTACCAATATGCCTTTTGTTGGCAGAGGTTAGTCGTTTCCACCGACTTAAAAACTTCATGTGCTAAAATTCATTAACTGTAAATAGACTGATTTATTTGCAGTAAATCCCAAACCAGTTCCCACAAGGTGTTGCGCTGATGATCCCATCAGTTGCGATAAAGAACTGGCTCAGTCTTAACCTTTGGAGTCTTTTATGTCTACATCCATGCGTGAAATGCTGGAAGCTGGTGTCCATTTTGGTCACCAGACCCGTTTCTGGAATCCCAAGATGGCCCCTTTTATATTTGGCCATCGCAACAAAATTCACATCATCAACTTGGAAAAATCCTTACCGATGTTCCAAGAAGCGATGAAGTTCGCCAAGCAATTAGCAGCTAACCGCGGAACCATTTTGATGGTTGGTACAAAACGCCAAGCACGCGAAATCATCTCTGCTGAAGCCAAGCGCGCTGGCGTCCCCTTTGTCGACCAACGTTGGTTGGGTGGCATGCTGACCAACTTTAAAACTGTGAAAACTTCCATCAAGCGTTTGAAAGACATGAAGGCCCAGCAAGAAGTTGGTCTTGACAGCATGTCCAAAAAAGAGCAATTGGTTTTCATGCGCGAACTTGAAAAACTTGAAAAAGACATTGGTGGTATCCAAGACATGGCTACCTTGCCTGATGCAATTTTTGTGATTGACGTCGGCTTTCACAAAATTGCCATTGCAGAGGCCAAAAAGTTGGGTATTCCTTTGATTGGTGTGGTTGATTCCAACCATTCCCCTGAGGGAATCGACTACATCATTCCCGGTAATGATGACTCTTCCAAGGCCGTGACGCTTTATGCCCGAGGCATTGCTGACGCTATTTTGGAAGGCCGTGCCAACGCTGTCAGTGACGTGGTTAAAGCGGTCAGCGAAGGTTCCGACGAGTTCGTGGAAGTTGAAAATTCCGCACAAGCTTGATAGTCGCCTTGGGGCATTCAAAAGGGGCTCGCGAGGCCCCTTTTTCACAACACCTCAGATTGAATTGAATTAACAGGAGTTTTTATGGCAGCAATCACCGCTGGTATGGTCGCCGAACTGCGAGCCAAAACGGATGCACCCATGATGGAGTGTAAAAAAGCATTAACCGAAGCTGAGGGCGATATGGCCAAGGCTGAAGAGTTATTGCGTGTGAAGTTAGGTAGCAAGGCCAGCAAGGCCGCTGCTCGCGTCACTGCTGAAGGTGTGGTGAGCAGTTTCATTGATGGGCATTCCGGTGCTTTGCTCGAAGTCAATTGTGAAACCGACTTTGTTACCAAAAATGACAGCTTTTTGGCCATGGCACAAGCGGCGGCCAAACTGGCTGCTCAGCATAAGCCTGCTGACATTGCAGCATTAGGCTCTTTGCCTTACGAGCAAGACGGGTTTGGCCCGACACTTGAAGATGTTCGCAAGGGATTGATTGGAAAAATTGGCGAAAACATGAGTTTTCGACGCTTTAAACTTTTCAGCGGTGATACTGCCTTAACTTCTTACTTGCATGGAACACGCATTGGTGTGGTGGTTGAGTTCACAGGTGATGAATCTGCTGCACGCGATGTGGCCATGCATGTGGCAGCCATGAAGCCTGTTTCACTGACCAGTGCAGATGTTCCTGCCGAGTTGATTGAACGCGAACGCTCTGTGGCCACAGCCAAGGCAGCTGAGTCTGGCAAACCAGCAGACATAGCCGCCAAGATGATTGAGGGTGCAGTTCAAAAATACCTGAAAGAAGTGTCGTTGTTTGACCAACCCTTTGTCAAAAATGACAAACAAACCGTCGCTCAAATGTTGCAAGCAGTGAAGACAACGGTTAAGTCTTTCACATTGTTTGTGGTTGGGGAAGGGATTGAGCGCAAAGTCGATGACTTTGCCGCAGAGGTGGCGGCCCAAGTTGCCGCTGCCAAACAATCTGCTTAATCGATATCAAAGGGGACGAAAGTCCCCTTTTTTTTGACCTCGTCTAACTCGTTAAACTCTGACCTCAAGGGGGGCCTACATGACAATGAACAAACCAGCCTACAAGCGTATTTTGCTGAAATTGTCTGGCGAAGCTTTGATGGGGGATGACGCATTTGGCATCAACCGAGCTACCATTGTTCGCATGGTCGAGGAAATCGCCGAGATCACCCATTTGGGTGTAGAGGTTGCGGTGGTGATTGGTGGGGGGAACATTTTCCGGGGTGTGGCAGGTGGCTCTGTGGGTATGGACCGCGCTACTGCTGATTACATGGGCATGCTAGCCACGGTCATGAATGCATTGGCCCTGGCGGACACCATGAACAAAGCTGGCTTGACCGCTCGTGTCATGTCGGCTATTGGTATCGAACAAGTCGTAGAACCCTATGTCCGTCCCAAGGCCTTGCAATATTTGGAAGAGGGCAAAGTGGTTGTGTTTGCTGCAGGTACTGGCAACCCTTTCTTCACAACAGACACTGCAGCAGCGCTGAGAGGGGCAGAAATAGGCGCGCAAATGGTGCTCAAAGCTACCAAAGTAGATGGTGTTTACACCGCCGACCCCAATAAAGATCCTGATGCAACGCGTTACGCCAAGATCAGTTTTGACCAAGCCATTCAGGGGAATTTAGGCATCATGGATGCCACCGCATTTGCATTGTGCCGTGATCAAAAACTCCCTATCACGGTTTTTTCTATTTTCAAGCACGGCGCTCTCAAGCGAGTTGTCCTGGGCGAGGACGAAGGCACACTGGTGTTTGCCTGAAGTTTGTCAATCTCAATGAGGGAAAAGATGGATATTGCAGAGATCAAAAAAAACACTGAAAACAAAATGGATCAATCGATTGCTGCTTTCAGCAACAGTTTGTCCAAGATCAGGTCAGGCCGCGCCAATCCTGGCTTGCTAGACCATGTGTTAGTCGAGTATTACGGTAACCCAACCCCGCTATCGCAAGTAGCCAATGTTTCATTGCTTGATTCACGCACGATCAGTGTTCAACCCTGGGAAAAAGGTTTGGGCCCTAAGATTGAGAAGGCCATTCGTGAAAGCGATCTGGGTTTGAATCCGGCCTCTATGGGTGACTTGATTCGTGTGCCTATGCCACCCATGTCTGAAGAACGACGCAAAGAAATGACCAAGCTGGTGCGAAGCGAAGGTGAAAACGCCAAGGTGGCTATTCGTAATTTGCGCCGCGATGCCAATGAGTCGGTGAAGAAATTGGTCAAAGACAAGTTGGCTTCTGAAGATGATCAAAAACGCGCAGAGGCCGATATACAAAAAGTGACCGATAAGCATATTGCTGATATCGACAAACTGATTGCATCGAAAGAACAAGAAATCATGGCGGTTTAAACCATGACTGTTCATGCTTAAGCAACGCATCATCACCGCTTTGGTGTTGCTAGGGTTACTTATCCCAGCCTTTTTCCATTCCGATCCGCTATGGATTGCATTTGCGGGCATGGTGCTTATCAGTGCTGCCTCGTGGGAATGGGGTCGCCTCAATCAACTTGGACAGTTTTCATCTACGGCTATGGGTTTGTGTTGCGCCGTGATGTGCGCTTTGGTTTGGTGGTTTCAGTTGCTCCATTACTTTGATCGTATTTTTTGGTTGTGCGTAGGTTGTTTATGGGTATTGGTTGGTGGTGTCCTGCTTCATGGAGGTGTGTATCGCTGGTCTTCCATTGCATTACCTTTGAGGTGGATGGGTGGACTCGTGGTTCTTTGGTGTACTTGGGTGGCCTTGATGGTCTCCAAAAATTTCAGCATTGAGTTTTTGATGTCCGTTTTATTGCTGGTATGGATGGCGGACGTGGCTGCTTATTTTTCTGGCAAAGCCTTCGGTAGACACAAGTTGGCACCTGGCATCAGCCCGGGTAAAACCTGGGAAGGCGTAGGGGGCGCAATGATGGGCGTGTTTTTGCTTGCATTCATTTGGCTGAGAGCGGCTCATTATTGGGAATGGTCTTCGCAAAGTCTTTTTGAAAAATTAGTCCGCCATGGTTGGGTGGTTTTCGGTTTAGGACTGGTGTTTTTGGTGATGATGAGTGTGGTGGGTGATTTGCTTGAATCTTTGGTTAAACGCAGCGCTGGTGTCAAAGACAGTAGCCAACTTTTACCTGGTCATGGTGGCATACTTGACCGAGTAGATGCACTTTTGCCAACTTTGCCTTTGGCCGTGATGTTGGCTTTGATATGACCATGTCTCAACAAGTTCTGACTGTTTTAGGATCAACCGGGTCCATCGGTGTGAATACCTTGGACGTTGTGGCACGCCATCCTGATCAATTCCAAGTGTTTGCGCTGACAGGTGCTAGTCAGGTTGACTTGATGTTTTCCCAGTGTGCAAAATTTCTACCTGATTTTGCTGTGATGGTGAATACTGACGCAGCCAAAATTTTGCAGGATAAATTGCGTTCGGAAAACTTGCCAACCCAGGTGCTCACAGGTGCCAAGGCCCTAGACCAAGTCGCAAGTCACGAAAAAGTCACCACAGTGATGGCTGCCATTGTTGGCGCTGCTGGATTATCTTCATGCATGTCTGCCGCCAAAGCGGGAAAAAGATTGCTCCTTGCCAATAAAGAAGCCTTGGTTGTAGGTGGAGAATTATTTCTGGATGCGGTTGAAAAAGGCGGTGCGAAACTTTTACCTATTGACAGCGAGCATTCAGCCATTTTCCAGTCGCTGCCTCAGGATTCAGCCACATGGACAGAAAGTGTTGACAAAATCATATTGACGGCATCCGGTGGCCCATTTCGCTTAACCGATCCAGCAAGCCTTAGAAATGTCACTCCTGAACAAGCATGCGCGCATCCCAATTGGGTCATGGGTAGAAAAATTTCAGTCGATTCCGCCACCATGATGAACAAAGCCTTGGAGGTTATCGAAGCCAGGTATTTGTTTGGTATGCCACCGAAGCGAATTGAGGTGGTGATTCATCCCCAAAGCATTATTCATTCAATGGTTCAGTTTGTAGATGGTTCGGTGGTCGCTCAATTGGGTACACCTGACATGCGTATGCCTATTGCCTATGGGTTGTCGTGGCCCAAGCGTATCGTCTCTGGGGCAGATAATTTGGATTTTCGCCATCTGCCAGCCATGACATTTGAGGCTTTGAATGACCATGGACACGCAACACGTTTTCCTGGTTTGCAATTGGCTTGGCAGGCTTTGAATGCAACTCCAGGGAGCACCACTGTACTCAATGCTGCCAACGAGATCGCAGTGGAGGCATTTCTTAATAAACGTATACGATTTGACCAAATTCATGTTCTGAATTTGGCCACTATGGAGTCCGTGAGTCCCGCAGCACCGAAGTCGCTTGAAGACTTGATTGGCTTAGATCAACAATCCCGTCATATAGCTGCCAAGATTGCAGCTGGCCTCCAATAATTCTATTGACTGGTATGACGACGCTCTTTGCTTTCATCATTGCACTCACCACGGTGATTTTTATCCATGAATATGGACACTACCGTGCGGCTTTAGGTTGTGGCGTACGAGTTTTACGTTTCTCTATCGGTTTCGGCAGACCATTGTGGCGTTGGCATCGAACTCAAGCAGGTATAGGGTTACCTACTGAATTTGTGGTGTGTGCTATTCCGTTGGGTGGATACATCAAGATGCTGGATGAGCGTGAGCAAACTGTTGCAGGTGGTGAAGCCCATATGGCATTTAACCGAAAGCCTTTGTCTGTCAGAGCATGGATTGTTTTTGCAGGACCTCTCGCGAATATATTGCTCACGTTTGTTTTGTATTTTTTCTTGCAATGTATGGGAAGCCAACAATCTTTGGCAGTGCTGGGTACCCCTTTGAAGTCGTCTATTGCCGAATCTGCAGGACTTCAAAGCGGTGACCTTGTGAAACGATTTTCTACTCAACCTGACGTTTGGCATGAAGTGAAAAGCATGGAGCATTTGAAATGGCTTCTGACTGACGCTATACAAGACCAAGAAGATATTCAATTCGAAATCTCACGTCAGGCGGACCGCATTGTGCGGGTCATAGATATGCCCGTGGCTGGCGTTTCGACAGATAACCAACATTCTTCCAGTTCGGCTATTGGTATAAGTGGGCCGTTTACCAAGGCTGAAATTGTGAAGGTTATGGAACAAGGGCCTGCTGCCAAGGCTGGCTTAGTTGCTGGTGATTGGGTCTTGTCAGTCGATGGGCATACGGTCGATGATGCGCAACATTTGATTCAACTTATTCGATCTGCGCAGGCTTCACAGCTTTGGGAGGTTCAAGGTCCTCAAGGACAAAAACGTCTCTTGAGTATTTTGCCGGCTTTTCGCGACATCGATGGTAAGCGCGTGGGCAAGATTGAGGCAGTTGTTGGCGGTGAACCTGAACGAGTCTGGGTTCAGTATGGATTAACAGATAGCCTTCGCATTTCTTTGGAAATGGTTTGGAAGCAAGCATGGATGACTGCCAAAGGAATCGGCAGTTTGCTAACCACATCAACAGGGTGGCAGCAAGTGAGTGGTCCACTCACCATGGCGGAGTATGCTGGCAAGACGGCTGAGCAAGGTTGGCGCCCATTTGTTCAATTCATCGCATTGATCAGTCTGAGTATTGGGCTTTTAAACCTGCTTCCTGTGCCGATGTTGGATGGCGGTCACCTGATGTATTATCTTTGGGAGTTCGTTGTTGGAAGCAGCCCTTCCGACGTATGGCTTGAGCGATTGCAATTCATGGGTATTTCCATGGTGGTTCTCTTGATGTTCACGGCTTTATTTAACGATGTGTTGAGATGGTTTACTTGACGCCCATGACTTATTCTTTATCTGTTGCATTCCTATGAAATCAAATTTCCCACTATTTGTGTTGAATTCTTTGCGTGTATTTTTTTTAAGTTTGTGTTTTTTTGCAAACGCGCAAGCGATTGAACCTTTTCAGATTCAAGATATTCGAATTGACGGTTTACAGCGAACAGAGCCAGGCACTGTTTTGGCTACAGTGCCTTTTCGTGTTGGCGAAAATTACAGCGATGAAAAAGGCACATTAGCTATTCGAAATCTTTTTGCGCTGGGCTTATTCAAAGACGTTCGTATTGAGGTTAATGCGGGCGTTGTTCTGGTCATTGTTGAAGAGAGACCCATCATTGGCGCGGTAGATTTTGTAGGCATCAAAGAATTTGATAAAGATACCTTGCGAAAAGCGCTGAAAGATATTGGCTTGGCGGAGGGGCGGTCCTACGACAAGGCGCTAACCGATAGGGCAGAGCAAGAACTTAAGCGCCAATACATTAATAAAAGTCTCTATGGTGCTGAAGTGGTGACTACAGTCACGCCATCGGACCGAAATCGTGTAAACCTTAACTTCACCGTGGTCGAGGGTGACGTTGCCCGAATTAAATCTTTGCGTATTGTTGGGACCAAAGCGTTCGAGGAATCCATACTCAAAGACCAAATGGATCTTTCAGAACCCAATTACATGTCTTGGTATACCAAATCCGATAGGTATTCGCAGGCCAAACTGAATGCAGATTTGGAAACCATCAAGTCTTACTATTTGTCCAGGGGGTATCTGGAGTTTCGAGTTGATTCCACACAAGTCGCCATTTCTGCCAACAAGCAAGATATCAGCATCACAATCAATGTGACTGAAGGAAACAGCTTTGTCGTTTCCCGCATCATGTTGGATGGCTACTTTTTAGGTCGTGACAGCGAATTTAAATCGCTGGTTTCTATTAAGCCTGGTCAACCTTACAACCAAGCTGATGTGGTTCAGACCATTAAAGCCTTTTCGGATTATTTCGGCAATTTTGGTTTTGCATTTGCACGTGTTGAGCCACGCACAGAGATCGACAGAGCCACGAATGAAGTTCAGGTCATTCTGCAAGCTGATCCATCACGCAGGGCGTATGTCAGGCGTATCAATATTTCAGGCAATGACCGAACCAAAGACGACATCATCCGAAGAGAGTTTCGCCAAATGGAGTCCTCTTGGTATGACGGTGAGCGTATTCGACTTTCGCGGGACAGGGTGGATCGGTTAGGGTATTTCACTGAAGTTACCATTGACACACAAGAAGTTCCTGGTTCGCCAGATCAGGTGGATATCAATCTCAAAGTCACCGAGAAACCCACTGGGTCGCTTCAATTGGGTGCGGGTTTTTCCAGTGCGGAAAAACTCTTTCTGTCCTTTGGTATCAGCCAAGAAAACTTTTTTGGTACTGGCAATTCTTTAGGTATTCAGGTCAATACCAGCAAATACAACCGTGTGCTTGATGTCAGCACCACTGACCCTTATTTCACAGAAGATGGCGTGTCACGCACATTAAATGCTTACCATAGAGCCAGTAAACCCTATTTGATAGCAAGTGGTAATTACAGCTTGGGAACGTCAGGTTTGGGAATTCGTTTCGGTATTCCTTTCGCTGAGATTGATACCGTATTCGTTGGTGCGGCATTAGAGCAAACACGTATCAATAACGGCAGCAATGAGCCCAATGCCTACAAAAATTATGCAGATACTTTTGGTTCTACCAGCCAATCTGTTCCACTGACCATTGGCTGGGCCAGAGACAGCCGTGACAGCATGCTAGCCCCCAATAAGGGGCGCTTGGTCAGATTGAATGGCGAGGTGGGTGCTGGTGGTGATACGCGTTATTACCGCAACAGCGCTCAATTCCAAGAATACTTTCCATTGGGCAAGAAATACACCATTGCCTTCAATGCTGAATTTGGGTATGGAAAGGGCTTGGAGGGTAAGCCCTATCCTGTTTTTAAGAATTACTATGCCGGTGGTTTGGGCTCAGTTCGAGGTTTCCAACAGGGATCTTTGGGTCCCAAGGACGAGGGATGCACTGTCAGTGGATGGTGCCCGATTGGCGGATCTAAAAAGGTGTTGCTGAATTCAGAGTTTTATGTGCCTTTCCCTGGCGTTGGTAACGACAAGACCTTGCGTTTGTATTCTTTTGTAGACGTCGGCAATGTATTTGCTGCAAATGAAAAGATTGAAGCTGACCAATTTCGCAGCTCCCTTGGACTTGGTCTGAGCTGGGTGTCGCCCGTTGGGCCACTCAGGTTCGCAGTAGCCAAGCCGATACGTAAATTTGATGGCGATAGAATGCAATCCTTTCAATTCCAAATTGGGACGTCGTTTTGATGAAACATCTTTACCTCCGATATATATTGGCGAGTTCATTGGCTATTGCAGCCATGCCTGTCTTAGCTGAAGACTTTAGGGTGGGATTTATCAATACCGATCGAATTTTTCGTGAGGCCAACACCGCTAAAGTTGCTCAAACCAAATTGGAGCAAGAATTTTCTAAGCGAGAAAAAGAATTGGTTGACTTGGGCAATTCATTGAAAACCAATTCTGAAAAATTGGAGCGTGATTTGCCTACTTTGCCTGAAGCGCAAAGAGCCACCAAGCAGCGCCAGCTGGCTGATCAGGACCGTGAATTTCAGCGTAAACGCAGAGAATTCCAAGAAGACCTCAATGCCCGCAAAAATGAAGAATTGCAACTGGTCTTAGAAAAAGCCAATAAAGTGGTTAAGCAAGTGGCTGAAGCGGAAAAATACGACTTGATTTTGCAAGAGGCTGTATATATCAACCCCAAACATGACATCACTGAAAAAGTGATTAAAGCCATTAACAGCGGTAAGTGATGGCGTGGTTCGTCTGACTTTAGGGCAACTGGTAAGTCATCTTGGAGGAGATCTACTTGGGTCTCTTGATACAGAAATCTGGGGTCTTGCCCCCTTGTCTTCAGCTGGCGAACATGATTTAGCGTTTCTTAATCACCCGCAGTACCGCTCTCAGCTTACTGCCTGCAAAGCGGCCTGTGTGGTGGTTTCACATGACCTGCAAGAAGAAGCTCTTAAGCGTGGAGCCGCTATCGTCGTGGACGATCCTTATGTGTATTGGGCTCGAGTGACGCAATTATGGGCGTCCCTGGCGCCCCCAAGTCCCGAACCTTTGGTCCATCCTTCAGCGTACATTCATCCTATGGCAAGTGTTCATCCATCTGCACGTATAGGTCCTTTGTGTGTTGTTGAAGCCAATGTGGTGATTGGTCGTGCAAGTTGGCTTAAATCCCATGTGACAGTTCTAAAAGACTGTCAAATCGGTGAAGACTGCATCATTCATCCTGGCGTTGTCATTGGCGCTGATGGTTTTGGTTTTGCTCCCGACAAAGGACAATGGATAAAGATTGCGCAATTGGGTTCTGTGCGCATAGGCAATCAGGTTGAGATCGGAGCCAATTCTTGTATAGACCGTGGAGCACTTGAAGATACTGTCATTGAAGATGGGGTGAAGTTAGATAACCTCATTCAGATAGGACACAACGTGCGTGTAGGTGCGCATACTGCGATGGCGGGTTGTGTCGGTATTGCAGGTAGCTCAAAGATTGGTGAGCATTGCACATTAGGTGGTGGCGCTATCGTGCTTGGCCATCTTCAATTAGCTGACCATGTGCATATTTCTGCAGCCTCTGTTGTCACGCGATCTCTGCTTCAAGCAGGAACTTACAGTGGTATCTATCCAATCGATAGTAATTCTGCTTGGCAGAAAAATGCCGCATCGTTAAGGCAATTACATTCTCTGCGAGAGCGAATCAAACAATTAGAGCTTGTACGCCAAAAATAGAAAGTGATCCCATGGATATCCATCAGATACTCAAGTTATTGCCTCACCGCTATCCCATTTTGTTGGTGGACAGAGTTCTCAGCATAGAAAAAGGCAAATCGATCAAGGCTTTGAAAAATGTCACGATCAACGAACCTTTTTTCAATGGCCATTTCCCTCACAGGCCAGTGATGCCAGGTGTCTTGATGCTAGAGGCTTTGGCGCAAGCAGCTGCCTTATTGGCTTTTGATACCTTGAATGTGGTGCCGGATGACAACACGGTTTACTACTTTGCAGGTATTGATAACGCTCGATTCAAACGCCCGGTCGAGCCTGGCGATGCCTTGACCTTGTGTGTGGATTTAGATCGGATGAGGGCAGGTATTTTCAAATTCAAAGCTAAAGCATTTGTAGGAGAAGATCTTGCAGTGGAAGCCGAATTGATGTGTACCATGCGCACAATTCAGTGAGGTTGCAATGGCTGATATACATCCCTTAGCGTTGGTTGATCCGCTGGCTGAAATTCATGAGTCTGTCAGTATCGGACCCTTCACAACTATCGGTCCATATGTAAAGATTGCTGCGGGTACCCGTATAGGATCGCATTGCGTGATTGAGGGGCGAACAAGCATTGGTCAAAACAACCAGATATTCCAATTCAACTCTTTAGGCGCAGTTCCCCAAGACAAAAAATATGCTGGCGAACCATGTGAATTGATTATTGGAGACCGAAACGTTATCAGGGAATTTTGCACATTCAACATCGGTACAGCGGGTGACAAAGGGGTTACTTCTGTGGGCAATGACAACTGGATCATGGCCTACGTGCATTTGGCACATGATTGTCAAGTTGGTAACCACACCATTTTTGCCAACAACACCCAACTTGCGGGTCATGTTCAAGTAGCCGACTGGGTCATTTTGGGAGGCTTTACCGTGGTGCATCAATTTTGTAAGTTGGGTGCGCACAGTTTCACAGCGATGAACTCTTTGTTATTTGCCGACCTTCCGCCATTTGTGATGTGTCAAGGCCAACCGGCGCAAGCAAGATCTATGAATTTTGAAGGTTTGCGCCGACGTGGCTTTGATGCTGAGAAAATTCAGACAGTTAAGCAGATTTTCAAATTACTTTACCGCGACAGTTTGACTTTGGAGCAATCGATTCAATCGATCAATACACTGTCAAATGAATACCCGCACAGCAAAGAAGTTGTTCAGTGCATGACGGATTTCTTATCTGCTGTATCCCCTCAACGTGGCATTGTTCGTTGACGCAGATTCATTAAATCAATGCAAAACCCATCCAAGCTTCAAATCGCCATGGTGGCAGGTGAAGCGTCTGGCGACTTATTGGCCTCTCTTGTCATTCCTGGGTTTCAGTCTCATTGGCCAGGCATATCATTGGCTGGTATTGGTGGTCCGCGGATGATTTCTCTGGGTTTTGAAGCTTGGTGGCCTCAAAACAAATTGGCAGTGCGTGGATATGTCGAGGTACTGCGCCATTACAGGGAAATAACTTCGATTCGCCGACACCTTTGCCATCATCTTTTGAAGATGCCCCCAAGTTTGTTCATGGGCGTGGATGCGCCTGATTTCAATTTGGATTTGTCATTCAAACTCAGGCGTCAAGGTATCCCTACGGTTCAATTTGTATGTCCGTCGGTTTGGGCTTGGCGTCCAGAGCGTATTCACAACATTCGAAAAAGTGTCGATCATGTTCTCTGCCTTTTCCCATTTGAAAAAGCTTTATTGGAAAACCATGGAATCGCGGCCACTTATGTTGGACACCCTTTAGCGCGGTCCATCCCCCTATTACCTGATAAAAGCAAGGCAAGAAAAGATTTAGAACTGCCTGAAGACCCATTGGTTATTGCGCTTTTACCTGGTAGCAGAGCAGCAGAAATTCACCATCTGGCACCACGTTTTGTGGCTGCGGCTATTCTTCTTGAGAAAAAATTCAGTGATGCTATTTTTCTATTACCTGTCGCACCTGGACAAATGGCGCATGTTCAAAAAACACTGAGACAATGTTCAATACCCCGTAATTTGAAGCTGATTGATGGCAAAAGCCACTCCGTGTTGGCTGCTGCTGATGCCACGATTGTCGCCAGTGGGACCGCCACCTTGGAGGCTGCTTTGTACAAATGCCCCATGGTGATTGCTTATCACATGCCTTGGTTAAGTTGGCAAATCATGAGAAATAAGCGACTTCAACCTTGGGTTGGTTTGCCCAATATTCTTTGCCAAGATTTCATTGTTCCAGAACTGCTTCAGGAGCAGGCAAGCGCTGAGGCTTTGGCAACTGCGATTGCAAGTTGGCTTGAAAACCCTGTACACATTGAAAATATGCGATCTCGTTTTATGCGCTTGCATCAAGAGCTGGCACAAAACACTTCTCAATTGGTCACACATGCGGTTGAAAAAATCATTGCCTCTTGTGTCTGAACAAAAATCCCTTGATTGGGATATACCTGGACTGGTAGCAGGTGTCGATGAAGCTGGTCGGGGACCATTGGCGGGTCCCGTATTCGCCGCCGCAGTTATTTTGGATGATGTTTCCCCGATTGCCGGATTGACAGACTCGAAGAAATTGTCAGCTAAAAAACGAGATTATTTTCACGACATCATCAAGTCTGAGGCCTTGTGTTTTTGTGTGGCGACTGCCAGTGTCGAAGAAATTGATGATCTCAATATATTACAAGCAACAATGTTGGCCATGCAAAGAGCTGTCCAAGGTTTACGCTTAAAGCCTATGAAGGTCTTGGTTGATGGAAACCGGCTACCAGTTTTGAATATCAGAGCAGAGGCTATTGTGAAGGGTGATGCCAAGATAGCTTCTATTTCTGCAGCGTCTATTCTTGCCAAAGTAGAGCGCGATCGCTGGTGTGCGGAGATGGATACGATATATCCTCAGTATGGGTTCTCATCACATAAAGGCTATGGTACCGAGGTTCATTTAAATGCCTTGAAAGTGCATGGGCCCTGTGCGATTCACCGTAGAAGTTTTGCGCCAGTGGCCAAATATGTTTTCAAATAATCATTTTATGAATCATCAAACCGGTTTAGAAAAAATCACCTCGAGACAAAACCCTTGGTATAAAAATCTCCGAGAATGGACGCACTCTTATGGCGTTCATAAAGAAAAGCAACTCCTTTGGCTAGAAGGTGACCATTTGTGTGAAGCTGCGCGTTTGAAAGATTTTGCTTTTCTCACTGTTCTTTTAAGAGAAGATGCCCCTCAAACTCTGGTGGATAGCTGGCTGGGAAAGGCTGAAAAAGTTGTTCTTGTCACAGTAGCTTTGATGACCGGATTAAGCGCTTTGAATTCTCCACCCATGATGTCAGCGATTGTGCGCTTACCCAATATGCCTGTGTTCAAACCAAATATTTCCACCGTTGTGCTCGATCAACTGCAAGATCCGGGCAATGCAGGATCCATACTAAGAAGTGCTGCAGCTTTTGGTTTTAAGCAAGTAGTCACAACTGAAAAAACCGTTGGTCTTTGGACACATAAGGTGGTGAGATCTTCCATGGGTGCACATTTTGGTCTCAGTTTGATAGAGGGTATAGATATTGATTTGTTCCGTTCCTCGCAACTTCATTTGGTGTTGACCAGTTCACATCAAGGTGATTTTTTACATCAATTGGCAGGCAATCAAAAATTACCTAGCCCTATTGCTTGGATTTTTGGACATGAAGGGCAGGGTCACAGCAAAAAGTGGCTAGAACTTGAATGCCAGACCGTCAGGATTGAACAATCGGGTGGTGAAGAATCTTTGAATGTGGCCGCTGCCGCGGCTATTTGCTTACACGCCAGCTCAACCCAGTTTGCGTGAAGCACGTCTCTTGATGTCAATCGTCCATGGCTATAATGAAGCACTTTATATCCAACCCGCACGCCCTTCGCTCGACCAAAAGCCAACCCCTTGAACTGAGCCAATGAGAGTTGCCTCTCTTGCTGTTAGGGCGTCATCAAACTCGGAGATTTGAGTGCTTTTGTCTCTTCAGGGAAAACATCCTCCCGCCATTCTGGCCCTTGCAGACGGCACTGTTTTTGTGGGTTCTTCTATCGGTTTTTCAGGTACTTGTGTTGGCGAAATGGTGTTCAACACCTCTATGACGGGTTACCAAGAAATATTGACCGATCCCAGTTATTGTCAGCAAATTGTGACTTTGACTTATCCTCATATTGGCAATTACGGTACCAATGCAGAAGACGCTGAATCTTCTGCGGTGCATGCCTCTGGCATGGTCATAAAAAACCTACCACTCACACATTCCAATTTCAGATCTGATACTGATTTATCCGCATATCTCAAGAACAACCGTTGTGTAGCTATTGCTGATATCGATACGCGAATGCTTACCCGTTTACTTCGCGAAAAAGGTTCACAGAATGGGGCTATTACTGGTTTGCAGTCAGGCGAGGTTGTTGGACAAGAAGTTATCAACAGAACGGTCATAGCTGCAAAATCTGCACCTTCTATGTTTGGACTGGATTTAGCTCAAAAAGTCAGTACCCAAAATCCATATACATGGACAGAAACTGAGTGGACATTGGGTGTAGGTTACGGATCTCAAACCACTGCGCCTTTTCATGTGGTTGCCTACGATTTTGGCGTCAAGCGAAATATTCTTCGTATGCTTGCTCAAAGGGGTTGTCACATCACTGTTGTTCCTGCTCAAACGTCTGCCCATGAAATTCTGAAATTGAAGCCTAACGGTATTTTTTTATCTAATGGTCCTGGCGACCCGGGGCCTTGCAATTACGCCATTGCTGCCACCCAAGTCTTTCTTGAAAAAGGCTTACCTTTGTTTGGTATTTGTTTAGGCCATCAAATTTTGGCCTTGGCTTGCGGTGCATCCACCTACAAAATGAAATTCGGCCATCACGGTGCCAATCATCCTGTCAAAGATCTGGACACTGGTCGCGTCAGTATCACCAGCCAAAATCACGGATTTGCGGTGGATGAAAGAACTTTACCTGGCAATGTACGCAGTACGCACATCAGTTTGTTTGATGGCAGTTTGCAAGGACTGGCATTCACAGACAAACCTGCTTTCAGCTTCCAAGGTCATCCAGAAGCTTCTCCAGGCCCACACGATATTGCTTATTTATTTGATCGATTCATTGATTCCATGGCGGTAGTAACCCATGCCTAAGCGCACAGACATCAAAACCATCCTCATCATTGGGGCTGGCCCTATTGTGATTGGCCAAGCATGTGAATTTGATTATTCTGGCGTTCAAGCTTGCAAGGCCCTAAGAGAGGAAGGCTTTAAGGTCGTATTGATCAATAGCAATCCCGCCACCATCATGACCGATCCTGCGACCGCGGATGTCACCTACATTGAACCCATCACTTGGATGACTGTAGAAAAAATCATCGCCAAAGAAAAGCCAGATGCTATTTTGCCCACCATGGGTGGTCAAACTGCACTTAATTGCGCTTTAGATTTATGGCGAAACGGTGTTTTGGATAAATACACTGGTGAAAACACTGGTAAAGCTATTGAGTTGATAGGTGCCTCGCCTCATGCCATTGACAAGGCGGAGGACAGATTGAAGTTCAAAGATGCCATGACCAAAATTGGTTTAGGTTCTGCACGCTCAGGCATTGCACATACGCTTGAAGAAGCATGGAGTGTTCAAAAAACAGTAGGTTTCCCTGTGGTCATTCGCCCAAGTTTTACGCTAGGGGGAACAGGTGGTGGTATTGCCTATAACGCGGAAGAATTTGAAACCATATGCAAACGTGGTATCGAAGCCTCACCAACCAATGAACTCTTGATTGAGGAGTCTTTATTAGGCTGGAAAGAATACGAGATGGAGGTGGTCAGGGACAAGGCTGACAACTGCATTATTGTTTGCTCCATTGAAAATTTGGATCCTATGGGGGTGCATACAGGTGACTCCATCACTGTGGCGCCTGCCCAAACATTAACGGACAAAGAATACCAAATTATGCGTAACGCAAGTTTGGCTGTATTGCGTGAAATTGGCGTTGACACAGGTGGGTCGAATGTTCAATTCTCTATTAACCCTGTTGATGGCCGAATGGTGGTCATCGAAATGAATCCCCGGGTATCTCGTTCATCTGCATTGGCTTCAAAAGCGACAGGCTTTCCGATTGCTAAGGTGGCTGCCAAACTGGCTGTGGGTTTCACTCTAGACGAATTGCGAAATGACATTACTTCAGGCGCAACTCCTGCCAGTTTTGAGCCTAGCATCGATTACGTGGTCACAAAAATTCCCCGTTTTGCATTTGAAAAATTCCCCACTGCTGACAGTCGCTTGACAACTCAAATGAAGTCTGTGGGTGAAGTGATGGCCATGGGAAGGACTTTTCAAGAATCATTCCAAAAAGCCTTACGCGGCCTTGAAGTGGGCGTTGATGGAATGAACGAAAAAACCCAAGACAGAGAAATTTTAGAAAAAGAATTAGGCGAGCCCGGGCCAGAGCGCATCTGGTATGTGGGTGACGCTTTTGCCCAAGGGCTAAGTGTCGATGAAGTTTATGCGTTGACCAAAATTGATAAATGGTTTTTGGTGCAAATTGAAGACATTGTCAAAATTGAGCTTGAGTTAGAAAAGCACGTATTGGCAGATCTCACAAAAAATGAAGTCAGACAATTAAAGCAAAAAGGCTTTTCTGACAGGCGTTTGGCCAAACTGCTCAAAACTGACGAAGGTGAAGTCAGAGGATTTCGGCATAAGAATGGCATAAGGCCTGTTTATAAAAGAGTGGATACCTGTGCTGGTGAGTTTGCTACGGATACAGCCTATATGTATTCCACTTACGAGCAAGAGTGTGAGGCTGAACCCACCTCTCATAAAAAAATCATTGTTTTGGGCGGCGGTCCCAACCGGATTGGGCAAGGCATTGAGTTTGATTATTGCTGTGTTCATGCTGCCTTGGCCATGCGCGAAGATGGCTATGAAACCATTATGGTGAATTGCAACCCTGAGACTGTTTCAACCGACTACGATACCAGCGACAGACTTTATTTTGAGCCTTTGACGCTTGAAGATGTTTTAGAAATTGTTGACAAAGAAAAACCTCTCGGTGTCATCGTGCAATACGGTGGGCAAACGCCTTTGAAACTAGCCTTGGGTTTGGAAGCTGCAGGTGTACCCATCATTGGTACCAGCCCTGACATGATTGATGCGGCAGAAGACCGAGAGCGGTTCCAGAAACTTTTGCATCATTTGGGGCTGCGTCAACCACCCAATACAACAGCCAGAACCGAGCAGGAAGCGCTTACCCAAGCTTCACAACTTGGCTATCCCTTGGTTGTTCGTCCTAGCTATGTGCTCGGTGGTCGCGCTATGGAAATTGTGCATGAGCAGCGAGATTTGGAGCGCTATATGCGTGAAGCAGTCAAAGTCAGCCATGAATCTCCTGTATTGCTAGATCGTTTTTTGAACGATGCTATTGAGTGTGATGTCGATGCTATTTGTGACGGACAAGATGTTTTCATCGGTGGTGTCATGGAGCACATCGAGCAAGCTGGTGTTCACAGTGGTGACTCAGCCTGTTCTTTACCCCCTTACTCTCTATCCGTGCAAACCATTGATGAAATTAAGCGACAAACCGCAGCCATGGCACATGGTTTGAAAGTGGTTGGTTTAATGAATGTCCAATTTGCTATTCAGCAAAAAGATGGCGCCGATGTGATTTATGTTTTAGAGGTTAATCCCCGGGCCAGTCGAACCGTGCCTTTTGTTAGCAAAGCCACGGGTATTCAACTCGCCAAAGTGGCTGCTCGTTGTATGGCGGGTAAATCACTGCGTGCACAAGGAATTCACGCTGAGGTCACACCACCCTATTTCAGCGTAAAAGAAGCGGTTTTCCCCTTTGTTAAATTTCCAGGTGTAGATACGATTTTGGGTCCTGAGATGAAATCGACGGGTGAGGTCATGGGGGTTGGAAAAACGTTTGGCGAAGCATTTGTCAAAAGTCAACTCGGTGCAGGTACCAAATTACCAAGACCAACGGATGCTGTTCGAAAAGTTTTCCTTACAGTCAAAAACAGCGATAAAGACCGTGCGGTAGTCATCGCGAAAGCCTTGATCGATTACGGCTTTGAATTGGTTGCCACCAAAGGTACAGCCGCAGCCATCAATGCAGCTGGATTGGCAGTAACACCTGTGAATAAAGTCACCGAAGGCCGCCCCCATGTTGTTGACATGCTTAAGAACAACGAAATTGCGCTGGTTATCAATACAGTTGAAGAGCGCCGAAATGCGATTGCAGATTCTCGTCAAATCCGTATTTCCTCTCTTCTTGCGCGGGTTACCACTTTCACAACCATTGCAGGGGCACAAGCTGCAGTTGAAGGTATGAAATACCTTGACAACTTGGATGTTTATTCTTTGCAAGAGCTTCACGATCGACTTCCCGCCTGATCTTCAACAGGATTTCTTATGGCAACCCTTCCTATCACTAAACTTGGCGCTGAAAAGCTAAAACAAGAATTGCATACGCTGAAAACTGTCGACCGTCCTTGGGTGATCAATGCTATTTCAGAGGCCAGAGCGCAAGGTGATTTAAGCGAAAACGCTGAATACGATGCAGCAAAAGACAGGCAAGGATTTATTGAAGGTCGTATACAAGAAATTGAGAGCAAGCTCTCAATGGCACAAATCATTGACCCCAGTACAGTTGATGCAGGAGGTCGAGTGGTTTTTGGTGCAACCGTTGAATTGGAGGATGAATCCTCTGGTGAGATGGTGACCTATCAAATCGTTGGTGAAGATGAAGCAGATTTAAAACTTGGCCTCATCAATATCAGCAGTCCCATTGCTCGGGCACTGATTGGAAAAGAAGAGGGTGACATTGCCAAAGTCGAAGCACCTGGCGGCATCAAAGGCTATGAAATCGTTAAAGTTTCTTACCTATGAACTGGTTTATCAAGCTTGTGAGATTTTCTTGATCGATTTAAGCTTAGGCTTGACCCGTTTGATTTGACCACCAGCAGTCAATCTTTCATTGCCTAAAACTGTCACCCGTTTCATTTCCGGCCGCTGACCACCTCTCTTGCTGTATTTCAAAACTTTGAATTCTCGGGGACCTGCTTGACGTTCCTCTTTAAGGGTTTTTTCTTTTTCAGGTAGTGGGCGCCAAAGTACCAATAATTTGCCAATATGCTGAATGGGTGCCGCATGGAGTTGATCAGCCAACGCTTGAAAAATTACTTCTCTTGCTTGTCGGTCATCACCAAGTACTCTGATTTTGATCAGACCATGGGCACTCAAGGCAAGGTCTGTTTCTTTAACCACGGCGGCACTGAGACCATCGTTGCCAATCATCACCACAGGATCTAGGTGATGGGCTAAGGCACGGTGTGTTTTTCTTTGTGCTGGTGTGAGTTTGATGGATGCCATAGCGGGTATTATCTTCTGACTTGAAGGATGCTGGTTTGAAAGTTAAAACGCAAAGTAAAAAGGTCAATAAATCATGGCTGAATGACCATGTGAATGATCCCTACGTGAAGCTAGCCCAAAAAGAAGGCTACCGCGCCAGAGCTGCATATAAGCTCAAAGAAATCAATGAAACCCTTCAAATAATCCAACCTGGGATGGTAGTGGTGGATTTAGGCAGTGCGCCTGGCGCATGGAGCCAATACTCACGGCGCTGTATGGCACCTTTGGGAGCAGCTGCGGGGGAGTTAGATGGCACATTGATTGCGCTCGATATATTGCCAATGGAGCCGATTGAGGGCGTGCAATTTTTGCAAGGTGACTTCCGTGAGCCCGAAATAGAAGCCCAACTCAGTGCCTTGCTTGCTGAGCGTAAGGTAGACGCTGTCATATCTGACATGGCACCCAATTTATCCGGGATTGAGTCTGCAGATGCGGCACGTATGGCCCATCTGGTGGAGTTAGCTGTTGAATTTGCGCTTGCCCATTTAAAGCCCCAAGGCGCATTGGTCGTGAAAGTATTTCACGGGAGTGGCTATTCCCAGTTAGTCAAGTTGTTCAAGGACTCCTTTCGAGTCGTAAAGCCAGTAAAGCCAAAAGCTAGTAGAAGCAATTCTTCTGAGAACTTTCTGGTTGGAATTGGTCTAAAGTGAGAAATTCGCACAAAAAACCGCTTGAATGGCATGGCTAGAAACACACAAAAGTATCTTTTTGGCTTGAAATGCCTAAAATGAGCACAAGCTATTCATTTAAATTTTTCTTTAATTTGCTTTGACTGGAGCCTGCATTGAACAACCCTTGGTTTTCTAAAGTGGCCGTTTGGTTAGTAATTGCCTTAGTACTTTTTACTGTTTTCAAGCAATTTGACACCCGAGGTTCTTCGGGAAATGGGTATTTGGCTTATTCCGATTTTTTAGAGGAAGTTCGAGCTAAACGGATCAAGTCCGCAACCATACAAGAAGGACAGGGCGGAACAGAAATCATCGCTACCACCACCGATGACCGTAAGGTGCGTACCAATGCTACCTACCTTGACCGTGGTTTGGTGGGTGACCTGATAGCCAATAACGTTAAATTTGATGTCAAGCCGCGAGAAGAAGGTTCTTTGCTCATGACCTTGTTAGTCAGTTGGGGCCCTATGTTGCTGCTCATTGGCGTATGGGTTTATTTCATGCGTCAAATGCAAGGCGGAGGTAAGGGCGGCGCATTCAGTTTTGGTAAGAGCAAGGCTCGGATGCTTGATGAGAACAACAATACCGTGACATTTGCAGATGTGGCTGGATGTGACGAAGCCAAAGAAGAAGTCAAAGAAGTGGTCGACTTCTTGAAAGACCCACAGAAATTTCAAAAACTCGGTGGCCGTATTCCTAGGGGACTTTTACTTGTGGGTCCTCCTGGTACGGGTAAGACCTTGCTAGCCAAAGGGATCGCAGGTGAAGCCAAGGTTCCTTTCTTCAGCATTTCTGGTTCGGATTTTGTCGAGATGTTTGTCGGTGTGGGTGCCGCGCGTGTTCGAGATATGTTTGAAAACGCCAAGAAAAATGCACCTTGCATCATCTTTATTGACGAGATTGATGCCGTCGGTCGTCAGCGTGGCGCTGGCTTAGGTGGTGGTAATGATGAACGCGAGCAGACTTTGAATCAAATGCTTGTTGAGATGGATGGTTTTGAAACAAATTTAGGTGTGATTGTGGTGGCGGCCACCAACCGCCCTGACATCTTGGACGCTGCATTGCTTCGCCCAGGGCGTTTTGACCGGCAGGTCTATGTCACATTGCCAGACATTCGGGGTCGAGAGCAAATTCTCAATGTGCATATGCGAAAAATTCCTGTGGGACAAGACGTTTCCCCCAGTGTCATTGCACGAGGTACCCCTGGAATGAGTGGTGCAGATTTAGCTAACTTGACCAATGAAGCTGCATTAATGGCCGCACGTCGAAATGCCCGCGTGGTTGAGATGCAAGATTTTGAAAAAGCCAAAGACAAAATATTGATGGGTCCTGAGCGACGAAGCATGGTGATGCCAGAGGAAGAGCGTCGCAACACGGCCTACCATGAGTCTGGTCATGCATTGATTGGTAAGCTTTTACCCAAGTGTGATCCGGTCCATAAGGTTACTGTAATACCCCGCGGAAGAGCCTTAGGTGTCACTATGAGTTTGCCTGAGGCTGATAGATACAGTTACGACAGAACCTATATGCTGAGCCAAATCAGCATGTTGTTTGGTGGTCGAATTGCAGAAGAAGTTTTCATGAACCAAATGACCACCGGTGCCTCCAATGACTTTGAAAGAGCAACGCAGATCGCTCGCGATATGGTTATGCGATATGGCATGACCGAGGCTTTAGGTCCTATGGTTTATGCCGAAAACGAAGGTGAAGTATTTCTGGGTCGTTCGGTTACCAAAACCACCAATATGAGCGAGTCCACCATGCAAAAAGTGGATGCTGAAGTGCGTCGTATCATTGATGAGCAATATTCGCTTGCTCGTCGCTTAATCGAGGAGCATTCTGACAAGATGCATGCGATGGCCAAGGCTTTGCTCGAGTGGGAAACCATCGACAGTGATCAACTAGACGACATCATGGCTGGTCGTCCACCGCGTCCCCCTAAGGATTGGACTCCCCGAACCCCTTCCTCAGGTGATGGAAGTGGCGGAACGCCTGCTGTCCAGTCCAATCCCTCTCCATCAGCTGCCTGATGCAAGCGGCAAAAAACACAAGCAACATGGGGCCTCGGCCCCATGTTGCATTGTGGAGAACGACACGTTTCAATATAGACTTATCAAGTCCACAGGTCATGGGAATTGTGAACGTGACCCCAGATTCCTTTTCAGACGGGGGACTACACGGGACGACCCAAGCTGCCATTCTTCATGCGGAACAACTGATCAATGAAGGGGTTCATATTCTTGACATTGGTGCAGAGTCAACCCGTCCTGGAGCCAAAGCCCTCACTTCTGATGAGGAATGGGGCAGACTATTTCCTGTTTTGAAAGAGTTGATTAAATGTAATATTCCTATATCAGTGGATACTTACCACCCCAAAACCATGCAAAAAGCATTAGAGATGGGCGTAGATATTGTGAATGATATTTGGGGTTTGCGACAAACAGGTGCCATGGAGATAGTGGCTAAAAGCGAATGTGGTGTTTGTCTGATGCACATGCATGGCGAGCCTTCAACAATGCAAATTCAGCCCATAACAACCCACATCTTTGACAACTTGAATACTTTCTTCAATGAACAATTGACTTTAACTGACACGGCTGGAATTGCGCGTGAGCGTTTGGTGCTTGATCCGGGTATTGGATTTGGAAAGTCTGTTTCCCAGAATTTCGATATTCTGCGTAATCAGTCGAAATTACTTCAATTTGGGTTACCTTTGCTCGTGGGTTGGTCCAATAAGTCTTCACTCGGTGTGGTCAGTGGAATGCCTGTGACACAAAGGCTTGCGCCCAGCATTGCAGCTGTCATTTTGGCAATTGAGCGTGGAGCAAAAATTCTCAGAGTTCATGCTGTTGCGGAGACAATTTCTGCCCTGTCTGTATGGAAGGTTGACAGAAACCTCCAAGCCATTTGTTCTTGAACCTTTGACATCCTCATTGCGCTATGAAAAGAAAATATTTTGGAACAGATGGCATACGCGGTACGGTGGGTCAATCACCTATCACTCCGGATTTCATGTTGCGATTAGCGCACTCTGTTGGGCAAGTGCTTAAGCTATCTGATCCTCGCCCCAAAGTGTTGATTGGCAAAGACACTCGAATTTCAGGTTACATGCTTGAGTCCGCCTTAGAGGCAGGTTTCAACTCTGCTGGTGTTGACGTCGTTCTCCTCGGTCCTATCCCTACACCGGGCGTAGCCTATCTCACACGTGCTTTAAGAGCATCGCTTGGTGTGGTGATCAGCGCTTCCCACAACCCCTTCAACGACAACGGTGTGAAGTTTTTTTCTGCATCAGGCGCAAAATTAGATGATGCTTGGGAAATGGCGGTGGAAGAAGCGCTGTCTGAAGAGCCGCATTGGGTGCCTTCCCATTTATTGGGTAAAACCAAGCGTCTAGATGACGCAGCAGGTCGTTATATTGAATTTTGTAAAAGCACGTTTGATCCTAATTTAACCCTCAAAGGAAAAAAAATTGTGGTGGATGCAGCCCATGGGGCTGCCTATGTAACCGCGCCTCAAATTTTTGCTGAATTAGGTGCTGAGGTCATTTCTATTGGCTGTTCTCCAAACGGTATCAACATCAATGAAATGGTAGGTGCAACCCATCCTGAAACATTGATTCAGGCAGTTATTGCGCATCACGCAGACGTTGGCATTGCTTTGGATGGAGATGCGGACAGGTTGCAGTGGGTTGATGCAAACGGACTTTTATACAACGGTGATCAACTTCTTTACGTCCTCGCCCGAGATCGCCTGACAAATGGCGAAAAGATTTCTGGTGTCGTGGGAACTTTGATGACGAACAAAGCCATTTCAGAGGGGTTGAGTCGATGGGGCATCGAACTGACCAGAGCAAAGGTGGGTGACAGGTATGTACTAGAGTCTTTGCTTTCCACAGGTTGGTTATTGGGTGGAGAGAGCTCAGGTCATTTGTTGATGTTAGATAAGCATTCAACCGGCGATGGTTTGATCAGCGCATTACAAGTACTTCAGGCTTGTTTAAGAATGAAAACATCTATACAAAAAATCTTAGAAGACGTGCCTTTGTTCCCCCAGTGTTTATTAAACATTGCTATTGAACCTGGCTTGGATTGGCGTCACCATGGGGAACTTCAAAAACGTATAGCAAGCGTCGAAGCTAAACTAGGTTCATCCGGTAGGGTCTTGATTCGCGAAAGTGGAACTGAGCCGCTGCTACGTATCATGGTGGAAGCCAGCCAAGAAAAGCTCTCTGCTGAGATGGCGACTTATCTCGCAGATGCCTTGTCATTAAATTAAAATATAGTTCATTTCTAATCATTTTAAAAAATAGATTACTTTATACATGGAACATTTTATCGATCGTGACGAAAGTACCCTTCGTTTTAACGAGCGGGTTCTGGACTGGGCGCGACGAAAGAATGTACCTTTACTCGAGCGTTTGCGCTATCTGTGTATTGTTTCTTCTAACCTAGATGAGTTTTTTGAAGTCAGAGTGGCGCTCCACTTACATGGGATAGATAAAAAGTCAGACAAGAGTGCTTTCACAGAAGAAACTTATCGCAAGGTCTCTGTGGCTGCCCAGAAATTAGTAGAGGAGCAGTACAGAGTCTTCAATGCGGAGTTGCTTCCGGCTTTTGAAAAAAATGGCATTCATTTGATGACCCACGATGACAGAAATGTTGCGCAAAAAAAATGGGTCAAACAATATTTCGAAAGAGAAGTCAAGCCTCTTCTCACGCCAATTGGTCTAGACCCTGCACACCCATTCCCTTTGGTTGCAAACAAGTCTTTGAACTTCATTGTGCGGTTGTCTGGAAAAGATGCTTTTGGTCGTGAAAATGACATTGCTATTGTGAAAGTTCCAAGGTCGTTGCCAAGAATCATCAAGTTGCCAAGTGCAAAGGGTACTTCTGCTATTCAGATGGTGACGCTTTCAAGTGTGATTCGTTCGCACTTAAAAGATTTATTCCCTGACCGGGTAGTTGGACATTTCTCACAATTTCGTGTGACCAGAGATTCTGACCTATTGGTGGATGAAGAGGACGTCAAAAATCTTCGTACAGCCCTGAGACATGGTTTAGAGCATAGGCAATTTGGTCGTGCTGTTCGGTTGGAGGTTACTTCTGGCTGTTCTGACCATTTAGCTAATTTTTTAATGCACCAATTCAAGTTGCCACATGAGGCTATTTTCCGTGTGCCTGGGCCCGTGAATCTTGTTAGATTAAATCAAATGATCGACTTAGTGGACAAGCCTGAATTGTTGTTTACACCTCATCAAGCGCCATATCCACTTCAGCTCAATCAAGACGAGTCTATTTTTACCAAGCTACAAAAAGAAGATGTTCTGATTCACCAGCCTTTTGAAAGTTTTTCTGGTGTTTTAGAGTTTTTGCGTCAAGCGGTGAATGACCACAAAGTGTTAGCTATAAAACAAACCATCTACCGTACCGGCATTGATTCGGAACTGATGGATTTGCTTCGTGAAGCTGTTCGCCGCGGTAAAGAGGTGACGGCTGTTGTTGAAATCAAAGCCCGCTTCGATGAAGAGGCCAATATCAATTGGGCTGAGAGATTGGAATCGATCGGCGCCCAAGTGGTTTATGGCGTTGTCGGTCTTAAAACACACGCCAAAATGTTGTTGGTTACGCGCAAAGAGGGTAGCCGCTTGGTTCGTTATGCCCACTTGTCAACTGGGAATTACAACGCACGCACTGCAAAGCTTTATACCGACATCAGCTACTTAACCGCCAATCCACAAATTACTTCCGATATTGAGCAGGTTTTTTCTCAACTGGCCAGTCAAACCCGATTACCCAAACTTCACCATCTGTTGGTCGCACCCTTTCATTTGCATTCCAAGCTTAGCGCCACCATAGACCAAATGATAAAAGCCGCAAATAAAGGCAAGCCTGGTCGCATCATTTTAAAAATGAACAGCTTGACTGACCAAAGTCTGGCCAGTGACTTGGTCAGAGCAGGCCAAAGCGGTATCAAGATTGATTTGATTATTCGTGGCGCCTGTATTCTTCCGGCATCTCAACCTGGCTTTACTGACAACATTCGTGTCAGATCCATCATCGGTCGATTTTTAGAGCACTCACGGGTTTTTTATTTTCGCTCGGGTGACAAAGAAGATTTGTATTTATCCAGTGCTGACTGGATGAACCGTAACATGATGCGACGAATTGAGATTGCTTGGCCTATATGGGACCCTATACTCAGGCAACGAATCATTGACGAGTGTTTAGTGGCGTACCTATATGACACCTCAGATGCATGGCTACTGGAATCAGATGGCCACTATCACCGTCAACCGCTTGCTGAAAAATCCGACGGACTGAGTGCCCAAACCGAATTAGTCAAGAAATACCAGAAAGTGAATTGACATGGATTTGATTTTCTGGAGACATGCAGAGGCTCATGAAGCTGCCCCCGGCGAAGATGACATGAGCAGAAGCTTGACTCCACGTGGCGAACGGCAAGCGGCTCGAATTGCGAATTGGCTTGATCGTCAACTTCCTGAAGGCACTCGAATTATTTGTAGCCCAGCAAAGCGTACGGAGCAAACTGTCATGGCATTAGGCAGAAAATACAAATTAAGTGCATCACTAACGCCTCAAAGCTCTGCTGAAATGCTGCTTTCTGCTGCCCAATGGCCGCATAGTAAGAGCGCTGTGTTGGTGATAGGTCATCAGCCTATTTTGGGGGAAGCTATCTCTCTGTTATTGGGATTTCAAAAACAAGAATGCGCCGTCAAAAAGGGGGCAGTTTGGTGGTTGCGTCACCGATCAAGATTGGAGTCCAATCAAACAATTTTGGTGACTGTACAAACGCCTGAAATGTTGTAACTTTCCACTCTATACGATTTGTTTTATTTTAAAAATTTTGTTAAATATAGTTCTTATGTCTATATAAATAGTAGATTGATGCATTCTCAGAACTCATCTAACATAGCCCCAGTATTTCAAAACCCACTAAAGGAACAGCATGTCTAAATCCATCAAATCAATTTCTATCATTTTTTGCATGAGTATGTGCATGACTGCTTGTTCAACATTAAGTTCAGCTTACGACTCTGCCAGCAGCACGGTAAGTGGTTGGTTCAAGTCTGATGATGCTAAAAAATAATTGAATAAAGACTGGCCTTCAGCCAGTTTTTTAAGCCAATGCTTTGATTGGCGGAGAGGGCGGGATTCGAACCCGCGGAGGGCTATTAACCCTCACACGCTTTCCAGGCGTGCGACTTAAACCGCTCATCCACCTCTCCAGTTTCTTAATTGTATCAGTGCCCCTGAGGGTAAACTTCATCCTTTTGTCCCCTAGAACGTCCCATGCTCGGAGTGGCTGATGAAATTTCGTTTTCCAATCGTCATCATTGATGAAGATTTTCGTTCTGAAAATACCTCAGGCTTAGGTATTCGTGCTTTGGCCCAAGCCATCGAAAGTGAGGGATACGAGGTAATGGGCGTGACCAGCTACGGCGACCTAAGTCAATTTGCACAACAGCAGTCTCGTGCAAGTGCTTTCATTCTCTCGATTGATGATGAAGAGTTCACACCTGGGCCTGATTTAGACCCAGCAGTGGTCAATCTTCGAAGTTTTATTGATGAAGTACGTCGAAAAAATGCAGATGTGCCCATTTATGTTTACGGTGAAACCAAAACATCACGTCACCTGCCAAACGATATTCTTCGAGAACTTCACGGGTTTATCCATATGTTCGAAGATACGCCAGAATTTGTTGCAAGGCATATCATTCGTGAAGCTAAGAGTTATTTAGAAGGTGTTCAGCCGCCTTTTTTCAAAGCCTTGCTGGATTATGCAGAGGATGGCTCCTATTCATGGCATTGCCCTGGCCATTCGGGTGGTGTGGCATTTCTTAAGAGTCCTGTTGGGCAAATGTTTCATCAATTTTTTGGTGAAAACATGCTTAGAGCAGACGTTTGTAATGCGGTTGAAGAGTTAGGTCAACTGCTAGATCATGATGGAGCAATTGGCGAGAGTGAGCGAAATGCTGCACGCATTTTCAATGCCGACCATTGTTTCTTTGTCACCAATGGAACCAGCACTTCAAACAAAATTGTGTGGCATCACACGGTAGCGCCTGGTGATATTGTTGTAGTGGATCGCAACTGCCATAAATCGGTTTTGCACTCCATCATCATGACCGGTGCTATCCCCGTATTTCTTAAGCCTACTCGAAATCACTTTGGCATCATTGGCCCCATTCCCCAAAGCGAGTTTTCACCCGAAACGATTCAGGCAAAAATCAAATCCAATCCGTTGCTTAAAGGACAAAACGTCAGTGCTTTGAAGCCCAAAGTTTTGACGCTTACCCAATCAACTTATGACGGCGTTTTGTACAACACCGAGACCATTAAAAACATGTTGGATGGGTATATCCCTAATCTTCACTTTGATGAAGCTTGGTTGCCTCACGCGGCTTTCCATCCTTTTTACGGCGCTTACCATGCGATGGGTAAAAAACGCGCCAGACCCAAAGAGGCCATGGTTTACTCAACGCAATCGGTTCACAAGCTTTTGGCGGGTATCAGCCAAGCCAGCCATGTCTTGGTTCAAGAACCTCAAATGCATCAGTTAGACCGTCACCTCTTCAATGAGGCGTATTTGATGCATACAAGCACCAGCCCTCAATACAGCATCATTGCCAGTTGTGATGTAGCTGCTGCAATGATGGAACCGCCTGGTGGCAAAGCCTTGGTTGAGGAGAGCATTGCAGAAGCTTTGGATTTCAGACGTGCCATGCGCAAAGTGGATGCCGAATACGGCAATGACTGGTGGTTCAAAGTATGGGGACCCGAGGACCTGGTCGACGACGGCATTGGTCGTGCTGACAGCTGGGTTATCAAAGCAGAAAAAAAAGGTCGGAAAAAGAAAAATGAAGATCCTAACTGGCATGGATTTGGTGATCTTGCCGATGGTTTCAATATGCTGGACCCAATCAAGGCAACGATTGTGACCCCTGGGTTGAATTTGGATGGTAAGTTTGATAAAGCGGGAATTCCTGCGAGCATCGTTACCAAATTTTTAGCCGAGCATGGTGTGATTGTGGAAAAAACTGGCCTGTACAGTTTTTTCATTATGTTCACCATTGGAATTACCAAAGGTCGTTGGAATTCACTGCTCACTGCATTGCAGCAGTTCAAAGATGATTATGATCGAAATCAACCCATGTGGCGTATCTTGCCCGAGTTCTGTCAAAAACATGCTCGCTATGAAAAAATGGGTTTACGTGATTTATGCCACCACATACATTCCTTGTATTCAAAATTTGATATCGCCAAGTTAACCACTGAAATGTATTTGAGTGACCTCAAACCTGCCATGAAGCCAAGTGATGCCTACTCACAGATCGCACACCGAAATACAGAAAGAATATCCATAGATCAATTAGAGGGGCGTATCACAACCAGTTTGGTAACGCCCTACCCACCTGGAATTCCTTTGTTGATTCCAGGCGAGGTTTTTAATAAGAAGATTGTGGATTATTTAAAATTTGCTCGTGAATTTAATCTTCAGTGTCCAGGCTTTGAAACCGATATTCATGGCTTGGTTGAGGCTAAAGACGATCAAGGCAAAACACATTATTTTGCTGACTGTGTCAAAAATTAATTTTTCCAATGAGTTCATTCAATTTCAAATACCCTGTCGCTAATCTGTCCCAGTGGAACGAAGCAGCCATTAAATCTTTACCTGATTCCAATTTGGCAAGTTTGAACTGGCACACGCCTGATGGCATCACTGTCAAACCGCTCTATACCGCTCAAGATTTGCAAGGCTTAGCCCATGCTGATACCTTGCCTGGGTTTGCACCGTATTTGCGGGGACCTCAAGCAACGATGTACGCTGTACGTCCTTGGACTATCCGTCAATATGCAGGGTTTTCAACAGCTGAAGAGTCCAATGCTTTTTACCGTAAGGCGCTGGCCAGTGGTGGCCAAGGTGTATCGGTTGCTTTTGATTTGGCAACGCACCGTGGTTATGACTCTGACCATCCAAGAGTCACTGGGGATGTAGGAAAAGCCGGTGTGGCTATTGACTCGGTAGAGGATATGAAGATCTTGTTTGATCAGATTCCTTTAGACAAAGTTTCTGTTTCGATGACCATGAACGGTGCGGTATTGCCTGTGCTCGCCGGGTATGTCGTGGCTGCAGAGGAGCAAGGTGTTAAGCAAGATCAACTCAGTGGAACTATTCAAAATGATATTTTGAAAGAGTTCATGGTTCGCAACACCTACATATATCCACCTGAACCTAGTATGCGCATTGTGGGAGACATCATTGCCTACACCGCAGAGCATATGCCGCGCTTCAACTCCATCAGCATCAGTGGTTATCACATGCAAGAGGCTGGTGCTAACCAGTCACTCGAACTTGCACTGACTCTGGCCGATGGACAAGAGTATGTCAAAACGGCTGTCGCAAAAGGTTTAGATGTGGATTCCTTTGCGCCACGGTTGTCTTTCTTTTGGGCAATCGGGATGAATTTTTACCTTGAAATTGCCAAAATGCGTGCGGCTCGCTTACTGTGGTGTCGAATCATGAAGGATTTTGGAGCTAAAAACGCTAAGAGCTTGATGCTTCGAACCCATTGTCAAACCTCTGGGTGGAGTCTGACTGAGCAAGACCCCTACAACAACATTGTCCGTACCACCATTGAGGCAATGGCAGCTGTTTTCGGCGGCACACAAAGCTTGCATACCAACAGTTTTGACGAAGCCATTGCATTACCTACTGAATTTTCATCCAGAATAGCCCGTAACACGCAGTTGATCATTCAAGAGGAAACCCACATTACCAATGTGATCGATCCCTGGGCTGGCAGTTACATGATGGAGAAAATCACCCAGGAAATGGCTGACGAAGCTTGGAAAATCATTGAAGAAGTCAATGCCATGGGGGGTATGACCAAAGCGGTTGACTCTGGTTGGGCGAAGTTGAAAATTGAAGCAGCTGCGGCTGACAAGCAAGCGCGTATCGACTCAGGTCAAGATGTGATTGTGGGCGTCAATAAATACAAATTGTCCCAAGAGGATAGCGTCGAAGTCAGAGATATTGACAATGTCAAAGTCAGATCAAGTCAAATTGAGAGATTGACTGAACTTAAAAGCAGGCGCGATGCTGTTGCTGTGACGGCAGCCTTGGAAAAACTCACTGTTGCTGCAAAAAATGGCGAAGGCAATTTATTGGACTTGTCCATTCAAGCCATCCGAGTCAGAGCCACAGTGGGGGAGGTGAGTGAGGCGCTTGAAAAAGTATTTGGACGCCACAAAGCAGATACACAAAAGGTGAGCGGGGTCTACGCTGCTGCTTATGACAGTGGCCATGAGGGAGATACCATGGAATATTGGAATCAACTGAAGGCTGATATTGCTGCCTTTGCTGTCAATCAAGGAAGACGCCCTCGCGTGATGATTTCAAAATTAGGGCAAGATGGTCATGACAGGGGTGCGAAAGTCGTATCCACTGCTTTCGCCGATTTAGGCTTTGATGTAGATATAGGACCTTTATTTCAAACGCCTGAGGAATGTGCGCGTCAAGCCATTGAAAACGATGTGCATGCTGTAGGTGTATCGACATTGGCTGCAGGCCACAAAACCTTGGTGCCTGCCATCATTGCTGAACTTAAAAAACAAGGTGCACACGACATCATTGTTTTTGTTGGTGGTGTTATTCCTAAGCAGGATTATGAGTTTCTATACTCGGCAGGTGTGAAAGGTATTTACGGACCGGGTACACCTATTCCTGTCAGTGCTCGTGATGTACTTTCACACATTGAGAAATCCGTACATTCTCAAAAATAATTTTTGAGAATCATGAGCGATTCAGCCTTTTTATTTTCCGATTTGATTGAAGGTGATCCTTTAATCAAAAGAAGGGCGATGGCAAAAGCTATCACCTTGATTGAGTCCACACGAACTGATCATCGTCAAGCCGCTGACCATTTATTGACCCAATTGCTGCCTTTTGCTGGCAAATCACTGCGCATAGGTTTGAGTGGTGTGCCCGGTGTGGGCAAATCTACCTTGATTGAAAATTTGGGTATCTGGCTCATACAACAAGGACATAAGGTGGCGGTACTGGCCATTGATCCCTCATCAAATGTGTCAGGTGGTTCCATACTGGGAGATAAAACCCGAATGGAAATATTGTCTAACCACCCTAGTGCATTTATCCGTCCCAGTCCAAGCAGTGGAAATTTAGGAGGGGTAGCAGAAAAAACCCGCGAATGTATTTTGGTTTGTGAAGCGGCTGGTTTTGATATTGTGATTGTTGAAACAGTGGGCGTAGGCCAAAGCGAAACCACTGTCGCAGGCATGACAGATATGTTTGTTTTGATGCAACTTCCTAACGCAGGAGATGATTTACAAGCCATTAAAAAAGGCATCATGGAGATTGCTGATTTGGTGCTTATCAATAAAGCCGATTTAGATGATCAAGCAGCTTTGCAGGCTGAGTCTTTCATTTCAAGCGCATTGCATATCTTCCAAAGTAAAAAATCCGCTGGAACAAATGGGACTCCATGGCAACCAAAAGTCTTGCGTGTCTCCGCCCTGACAGGTAAAGGCGTCGAAACGCTTTGGCAGGCGGTTTGTGAGTTCAAAATCTCGCAGGATGCAACTGGAGAGTGGCAGAATCGAAGACAAACGCAGTCATTGACTTGGATGCAAGAATTGATTCAAAGCGGATTGAAGCGGCGCTTTCAGCAAAATGCCATGGTGGCATCCCTGTTACCTCGCCTAGAACATGACGTTTTAGAGGGGCGAATTCCAGCCTCAACTGCAGCACGCCAATTATTGGCTTTGTGGACTTGAATTCCAATTTCGATTTAAAAATTCCTTAAAGGTTGATTTATGCAAGAAATTATTCAACAACTTGAAGAAAAACGCGCTGCAGCCCGTCTAGGTGGCGGTGAAAAAAGAATTACCGCACAGCATGCCAAAGGTAAATTGACCGCACGAGAGCGCTTAGAGATTCTTTTGGATGAAGGTACGTTTGAAGAGTGGGATATGTTCGTCGAACACCGTTGTGTGGATTTTGGAATGGAAGACAACAAAATTCCTGGTGATGGTGTTGTGACAGGTTACGGCATGATTAACGGCCGCTTGGTGTTTGTGTTTAGCCAAGACTTTACTGTTTATGGTGGCGCACTTTCAGAATCGCATGCCGAAAAAATTTGCAAAATCATGGACCAAGCCCTCAAGGTAGGTGCGCCAGTGATTGGTTTAAATGACTCAGGTGGTGCGCGTATCCAAGAAGGTGTTGCATCTCTGGGTGGATACGCAGAAGTGTTTCAGCGTAATGTCATGGCCAGCGGTGTTGTTCCGCAAATCAGCATGATCATGGGCCCATCAGCTGGTGGAGCTGTATATTCACCTGCACTAACTGACTTTATTTTCATGGTCAAAGACAGTTCTTATATGTTTGTGACGGGTCCTGAGGTGGTTAAAACTGTGACCCACGAAGAGGTAAGTGCAGAAGACCTTGGCGGTGCCATCACACACACTACCAAGAGTGGTGTTGCTGATATGGCTTTTAATAACGATGTAGAGGCCCTGCTTATGCTGAGGCGCCTTTATAACTATTTGCCCTTAAATAACCGAGAAAAACCACCGGTACGCCCAAGCGGTGACCCTACAGAACGCATGGATGCGAGTTTGGATACTTTGGTACCCGACAACCCTAATATGCCGTATGACATGAAAGAGCTCATTCTCAAGACGGTTGATGATGGTGATTTTTTTGAATTACAGCCAGACTATGCAAAAAATATTTTGATTGGTTTTGCTCGTATGGCAGGACAAACTGTTGGTATTGTTGCCAACCAGCCTTTGGTTTTGGCAGGTTGTTTGGATATCAAGAGCAGCATCAAGGCCGCTAGGTTTGTCAGATTTTGCGATGCCTTCAATATCCCCGTTATTACCTTTGTGGATGTGCCTGGTTTTATGCCTGGTACCAGTCAAGAATTTGGTGGCATCATCAAACACGGAGCCAAGCTTTTGTATGCCTATGCAGAATGCACTGTTCCCAAGATTACCGTCATCACTCGCAAAGCCTATGGCGGTGCCTATGATGTGATGGCGTCCAAGCATCTGCGCGGAGATGTTAATTTTGCTTGGCCACATGCTGAAATTGCTGTCATGGGTGCAAAAGGTGCTGTGGAAATTATCTTCCGTGAAGATAAAGGCAATCCAGATAAGCTAGCAGCCAAAGAAGCAGAGTACAAGTCAAGGTTTGCAAATCCATTTGTTGCAGGTGCACGTGGATTTATTGACGATGTGATTCTTCCCAGCGAAACACGCAAACGCGTATGCCGTTCATTGGTGATGTTGAAAGACAAGAAAATTGAAAATCCGTGGCGTAAGCACGGCAATATTCCGCTTTGAGTATTTAGGATCAAGCCATGTTCAATAAAATTTTAATAGCCAACAGAGGCGAAATAGCCTGTCGAGTCATTGCAACTGCCAAGCGCATGGGAATTTCAACAGTTGCTGTTTATTCTGAAGCCGATAAGAATGCACGCCATGTTGCCTTAGCTGATCAATCGGTATGTATTGGGCCAGCACCCAGTCGAGAAAGTTATCTCAAAGGTGATGTCATCATCGCTGCAGCCAAAAAATGGGGTGCTCAAGCCATACATCCCGGCTATGGTTTCTTAAGTGAAAACGAAGAATTTGCTCGCCTATGTGAAGAAAATTCAATTGTTTTCATTGGACCCAAGCACGAAGCTATTGCAGCCATGGGTGACAAAATCGCATCTAAAAAATTAGCTGGTTTGGCCAAAGTTAACACCATTCCTGGCGTGAATGAAGCCATTGACAGCCCTGAAAAAGCCGTAGAGATTGCCAAAAGCATAGGTTACCCTGTCATGATCAAAGCCAGCGCTGGCGGAGGGGGCAAGGGTTTGCGTGTTGCTTACAGCGACAAAGAAGCGCTTGAAGGATTTACATCTTGTCGCAATGAAGCACGAAACAGCTTTGGTGATGATCGCGTTTTTATCGAAAAGTTTGTCGAAGAACCTCGGCACATTGAAATACAGTTACTTGGCGACGCTCACGGACATGTGGTTTACCTCAATGAGCGTGAGTGTTCTATTCAACGACGTCATCAAAAAGTGATTGAAGAAGCTCCTTCGCCTTTTATCAGTGATGAAACGCGTAAAGCCATGGGGGAGCAAGCTGTGGCACTTGCAAAAGCCGTTAAGTACCAAAGTGCTGGGACGGTTGAGTTTGTGGTTGGGAAAGACCAAAGCTTTTATTTTTTGGAAATGAATACCCGCCTTCAGGTTGAACATCCTGTCACTGAATGCATCACGGGTTTAGATTTGGTTGAGTGGATGATCCGAGTAGCTGCTGGTGAAAAGATACCTTTCACTCAAGACGATGTTCGCAGAGATGGTTGGGCGATTGAATGCCGAATCAATGCAGAAGATCCTTTTCGAAATTTTCTTCCTTCAACTGGTCGTTTGGTTCGTTTTCAACCACCTGTTACATCTATGTATCAAGCTATACCTGATACATCGCATGGTGTTCGGGTGGACACAGGGGTTCAAGAAGGTGGTGAAATCCCCATGTACTACGACTCCATGATTGCAAAATTGATTGTCCATGGACGTGACCGTAATGATGCCATCCTCAAAATGCGTGATGCCCTGAATGGGTTCGTGATCAGGGGAATCAACTCGAATATTCCCTTCCAATCTGCTTTGCTTGCCCACCCCGATTTTGTCGCCGGCCATTTCAATACAGGTTTTATTGCAGAACATTTTGGCAAAGGCTTTCATGCGGAAGATGTGCCTCACCATGATTCGGATTTTCTCATTGCGCTTGCCGCGTTTGTCAGGCGCAAGTCCAGGGAGCGTGCGGCAACGCTGAGCGGTCAGTTGCCTGGATACGATGTCAAAGTGGGTCAGACATACACCGTTATTACCCTTGGAGGTGATGGGCAGCATGGTTATACCCAAGTCGAAGTAGATGATGCAGGCGGCAAGGGAACTGCGGTCATCAAAGTGAATGACAAAAACTATGCAATTGAAAGCCATTCGCGTTTAAACGATATCGCCATCGAAGGTACGGTCAATGGCCAACCATTTGTTGCACAAGTTGAAAGAGGTTCTGTAAAAAATCCATTGGGATTAAAAATTCAACACCATGGCAAGCGAATTGAGGCTTTGGTCATTTCTCCCCGTATGGCTGACTTGTACCGCTTAATGCCCTATAAGCCACCCGTAGACATGTCCCGTTTTGTTCTTTCGCCTATGCCGGGTCTTCTTGTCGAGGTAGCGGTTGCCCCCGGACAAAAGGTTCAGGCGGGAGAACGTGTGGCTGTGATTGAAGCCATGAAAATGGAAAATGTGCTGTTTGCAGCGCAGGATGGTGTTGTTAAATCTATCGAGGCCTCCAAAGGAGATTCCTTGTCTGTAGACCAAGTCATTGTGGAGTTTGTGTGAGTCGTCCTTTCAAAGTCTTGGGTATTCAGCAAATTGCGGTTGGCGCTACAGATAAAGCTGCGCTTAAGCATTTATGGGTAGATTTGTTCGGTTTAGAGATGACCGGGCATTTTCAATCCGAAAAAGAAAATGTAGATGAAGATATTTGTTCGATTGGCCAAGGTCCTTTCAAGGTTGAAGTAGATTTAATGCAACCTTTAGACATTGAAAAAAAACCGGCTGTTCACAGCACACCATTGAACCATGTGGGATTGTGGATTGATGACTTGGCTGCTGCAGTCGATTGGTTGAGTTCAAATGGCTTACGCTTTGCACCTGGCGGAATCCGCAAAGGTGCAGCAGGTTTTGATATTTGCTTTGTTCACCCCAAAGGAAATGAAGAATTTCCTTGCAGTGGTGAGGGCGTACTCATCGAGTTGGTGCAAGCCCCCGCTGAGGTCATTGCTGCATTCAATGGGTTATCAGCCCAACCTCTTTGATTTTTTAAATACTTTATCGTTTAGCTTGCTGGCGTAGTTCAGCTCTTTCAAGCGCTGCTTGCACAGCAGACTGTTTCAGAGACGACTTTTTATCTTGTGTAGAAGCGTTTTTAGCAAGATTGGCGTGTCGCAGAGTTTGTTGTTCATAGCGTTGCCTTGCATTTAAAGCTAACTCTTTAGACCATGCATCCCAGCCTGTTGCTTGACCAGTTGTATTTTCTAAGTGAATGCAATCCACTGGGCAGACTGCAAGACAACGTTCACACCCCGTACATTCTTCTTCAATGATGGTGTGCATTTGTTTGTTGCTACCGATAATGGCATCGGTTGGACATTCAGGTATGCACAGTGTGCATCCAATACACCACTGTTCATCTATCCATGCAATGCTTCGGGGGCCCTCGGTACCGAAATCGGCGTTCAGGGGAGTTTCGGGTAAACCGGTAATGTGGGATAAGCGCCTGATACCCTCTTGCCCGCCAGGCGGACATTGGTTGATGTTGGCCTGCGAGGAAGCAATGGCGTTGGCGTAGGCGGAACAATCTGGATAGCCACAGCGCGTGCATTGCGTCTGTGGCAGCGCTTCAAGAATACGCTGACTGAGATTCACCTTGTAGAGGCTGTGGATGCTTTACGCTTGATTGCGGTGGTTTTGACAGTGGGGGGAGATGCGCGTTTATTTTTTACTCTGGATTGATGATTCGAGATAAATTCTTTCACTTGAGGGTAGACCATTTCCCGCCAACGTCTGCCACTGAAAATACCATAATGACCTGCACCTTTGACCTCGTAATGTGATTTGTCATGACTGGGAATTCCCGCACAAAGCTTGAGTGCGGCTTTGGTTTGGCCTGATCCAGAAATATCATCGAGTTCACCCTCAACGGTCAATAAACCACATTGTCTGATGTCCTCAGGCCTGACTCTTTCGACAGTTCCGTTGTCAGAAATGACATCCCATGTGCCTCTTACCAACTTAAAGTCTTGAAAGACAGTGGCGATCGTCTCTAGGTAATAGTCAGCATCCATGTCCAAAACGGCGTTGTACTCGTCATAAAACTGACGATGAGAATCAGCGCTCGAGTTATCTCCTTTAATAAGGTCTTTGAAGTAGTCGTAGTGACTTTTTAAATGTCTATCAGGATTCATGGCCACAAAACCTGTGTGTTGCAGAAAGCCTGGGTAGACACGGCGTCCGGCACCGGGAAAATTGGCGGGAACTCTGTAAATGACATTGTTTTCAAACCAGTGAAAACTTTTATTCATGGCCAAGTTATTGACCGCGGTGGGCGATTTGGTCGCGTCAATGGGCCCACCCATCATGGTCATGCTTAGGGGTAGCTTCTCTGCTCGACTGGCCATCAACGACACCGCAGCCAATACGGGTACAGTGGGTTGGCAAACGCTCATGACGTGGCAATGGCCATGGGCTTTTTGAACATGGCGAATAAATGCTTGTACGTAGTTAACGTAGTCATCAAGATGAAATTCACCCTCGGACAGGGGAACCAATCTGGCATTCTTCCAATCCGTGATGTAAACCTTGTGGTCTTGAAGCATGGTTTTCACCGTGTCTCGAAGCAAGGTTGCATAATGTCCTGACAAAGGCGCCACGATCAAAACGGCGGGAAATTTGTCTAGTGTCTCAAGGGTATTGGCGTTATCGCAAAAGGTTTTGAAATGTCTGAGTTCGCAAAAAGGCTCATCAACTTCCACTATCTCTCGAATGGCCACTTCAGAGCCATTGATTTCAATAGAAGCAATGCCAAATTCGGGCTTGACATAATCTTTCCCCAATCGGTACACAAGGTCATAAGCTGCTGACAGTCTTTGTACCAATGGGTTTTGTGCAAGTGGTGATACTGGATTGCCCAGCATTTTGGATGAGGTCAGCGCAAAATCTGCGAAAGGCTCCATCAATGACCGTTGGGCTTCGTAAAGTTGGTAAAGCATGTCTGGCCTGTCTTTCTCGTGTATGTTGCAGTGCAATATAACAGTACTTGCTTAGCAATCCAATAGATCAGCAAGGTGTTTCAGGTTTGCCGCTTCAAAATCAACCGGAGTTGTTGCTTTTGATTCGCCCAAACCAGGCCCATATTCATCAGGACGGGCAATGAATGCGGTTTTTAGTCCTGCATGTTTCGCCGCTTCAAGGTCACTTGCGTGGGCCGCAACCATGGTCACGTCTTGCCAATGACAACCCAGCGCCTCAGCAGAAGACTGGTAAACCACTGCCTGGGGTTTGTAGTCATGGGCAATTTCTGCGCCCGTGATGGCATCCCAATGCCAATGGTTGTGGCGAGCAAGATTAACCATCAGTGAAATATGGCCGTTGGAGCAGGGGGCAAGAAGAAACTTCTGTCGCAGTCTTGTCAGCGCTTGCCCGACATCTGGCCAAGCATCCAAAGTGTGCCAAGCCAAAGTGAGCTGTGATCGGGTGACTTCATCCACAGATGTCCATCCCAAGTTACCAAGAACAATGTCTAAATTGTCGCGGTGTAAAACATCCAGCTTGCAAAATGGCCGCTGACCACTTCGAATTTTCTCCATGGCAGGCTGATACTCATTACGCCAAGCATCTGCAAACGCATGCCAATCGGTGGTAAAGCCTTGGGGCGTTAAAAGCATATTGGCTTGCTTGGCAATTGATTCACGCCAATCCACCAGTGTTCCAAACACATCAAAAATAAGGGCTTTCATCAGCTTTTGAGTACAGTGGCAATCGCTTGGCACACATAGGGTAGGTTGTGGTTGTTTAAAGCCGCGACACACATTCTGCCGGTGTCAGTGCCGTATACGCCAAATTCAGACCGCAAACGCACCATTTGGTCTTTGCTTAAGCCTGAATAACTGAACATACCAATTTGTTGGGTAATGAAACCCATATCTTGGGTAATACCTGCTTCTTTGAGGCCTGCAACCAGTTTTTGCCGCATGGCTTTGATGCGCACGCGCATACCCTCAAGCTCTTTCTCCCAAAGTGCTCTTAATTCAGAATTGGTGAGCACTTCAGCCACAACTGCACCGCCATGGGTAGGTGGGTTGGAATAGTTGGTCCGAATAACAATTTTCAATTGCGACAGGATTCTGCCAGCTTCCTCAGCATCGTGACAATAGACAGATAAAGCGCCGACACGCTCGCCGTAGAGGCTAAAGCTTTTTGAGAATGAGGTTGAAACCAAAAAATCCATTTCAGCCGCCACAAATTTTTGTAATACAGCGCCGTCTTCGGTAATACCATGGCCAAAACCTTGGTAGGCCATGTCAAGAAATGGCGTCAGTTGTTTATCTTTGATGATGGAAACGACAGCATCCCATTGATCCGGTGTGAGGTCATAGCCAGTGGGGTTATGGCAACAGGCATGAAGGACTACCACGGTTCCTGCAGCGGCTGCTTGAAGGCTGGAAAGCAGGCCTTCAAAATTCACACCGCGTTTGTGTGCATCGTAATAGGCATAGGTTCCGACATTGAAACCCGCAGATGCAAACAAGGCGCGGTGATTTTCCCAGCTGGGGTCACTGATCAAAACTGGCGCGTCAGGGTTGAGTTTGCGTAAAAAATCAGCGCCAATTTTTAAACCGCCTGTTCCTCCTATAGCCTGAACCGTGGCAACGCGTCCTGACTTCACGGCATCGGAATGTGGACCAAACACCAAGCCCTTGACAGCGGCATCATAGGCAGCAATTCCATCGATGGGTAAATAGCCTCTGGCAACTGGTTTGGCCATCAGTGTTTTTTCAGCTTGAAGCACACATTCCAGCAAGGGCAGTTTGCCTTCCTCGTTGAAATAAACACCTACGCCTAGATTGACTTTGTGAGGAGATTTGTCTGCTGCGAATTGTTCATTCAAACCCAAAATAGGATCTCTGGGGGCCATTTCGACAGCGGAAAAAAGTGACATCATCGATCCTTGCGATATAAGTGGTAATTTCGTTAAAAAACCGCGCAGTCTGCGTTAGGCTACTCGGTTTATCATAATTTTAGCGGCTTGTATGAGCCTTACTGGGATAGTTTGAGCATGTCTTTGCATACAAATTTGAGTGATACCGCCACCCCACTTGTCCCTGCCGAGGGCAAATGGTTGACTTTTCCTGGTTCACCCTTTGAACTTTTTCAGCCGTACCCCCCTGCTGGCGATCAACCACAAGCCATTGCGCAATTGGTTGAGGGTATCCAAGACGGTGAAATGTTCCAAACCTTGCTAGGTGTTACCGGTTCTGGAAAAACATTCACCATGGCTAACGTGATTGCGCAAATGGGGCGCCCAGCCATTATTTATGCACCCAACAAAACTTTAGCTGCCCAGCTTTACAGTGAATTTCGCGAGTTCTTTCCCAAGAACGCTGTGGAATATTTTGTCAGTTACTACGACTACTACCAACCCGAGGCCTATGTGCCTCAGCGCGACCTGTTCATCGAAAAAGACAGTGCTATCAATGAGCACATAGAGCAAATGCGGTTGTCATGTACCAAAAGCTTGCTTGAGCGCAGAGACGTCATCATTGTCGCCACTGTTTCGGCTATTTATGGTATCGGTGAGCCCGAGAGTTACCACCGTATGGTGATGACTTTAAGAGCAGGTGATAAGCCCGGGCAAAGGGACATCATTGCACAGCTTGTTCGTATGCAGTACGAGCGCAACGATATGGATTTTTCTCGGGGCCGCTTTCGCGTCCGAGGAGACATCATTGATATTTTCCCTGCCGAACATAGCGAGCTAGCCATTCGCATTGAGTTATTTGACGATGAGATTGAATCCTTGCAACTGCTAGATCCGCTTACTGGAAGGGTTCGCCAAAAAATACCTCGTTTTACGGTCTATCCCTCCAGCCATTACGTCACACCACGTGACAAAGTCTTATCAGCAGTTGAGACCATCAAACTGGAACTGGATCAAAGGCTGAGAGAACTTGTGGGTATGGGTAAATTGGTTGAAGCTCAGCGCCTTGAGCAACGTACACGTTTTGATTTGGAAATGCTGAGTGAGGTGGGGCATTGCAAAGGTATTGAGAATTACACCCGTCACTTATCAGGAGTTGCACCAGGCGAGCCTCCCAGTACCTTGACAGACTATTTGCCTAAAGATGCATTGATGTTTTTTGACGAAAGTCATGTTCTTATGGGTCAATTTTCTGGAATGTATAACGGCGATAGAGCCCGCAAAACCACCTTGGTGGAATATGGGTTTCGATTGCCCAGTGCGCTCGACAACCGTCCTTTGAAATTGGAAGAGTTTGAGTATCGTATGCGGCAACTGGTGTTTGTTTCTGCCACACCCTCCGATTACGAAAAAACACGTTCGGGACAAACTGTTGAGCAGGTGGTCAGACCTACAGGCTTGGTAGACCCCATGGTTGAAGTTCGCCCTGCGGCCAACCAAGTTGATGACGTATTACAAGAAATTCGTATCAGAGTGGTCAAGAATGAGCGTATTTTGATCACCACTTTGACCAAGCGCATGGCAGAACAGTTGACCGATTACCTGAGCGATAACGGTGTCAAGGTTCGTTACTTGCACAGTGATATTGACACTGTTGAACGCGTTGAGATCCTTCGCGATCTCAGGTTGGGCGCTTTTGATGTTTTGGTTGGAATCAATTTGCTGCGCGAGGGACTGGATTTGCCAGAAGTTTCATTGGTGGCCATTTTGGATGCTGATAAAGAAGGTTTTTTGCGCTCAGAGCGTAGTTTGATTCAAACCATTGGGCGGGCCGCGAGAAATTTAGAGGGGCGGGCCATTTTGTATGCAGACAAAATGACTGACTCGATGAAAAAAGCTATTGGCGAAACCGAGCGACGTCGCTCCAAGCAAGTTGCTTTCAATCTCGCCAATGGCATTACCCCACGCGGCGTGGTCAAAGGTATTCGCGATCTGATTGATGGTGTCTACAGTGAAAAATCCGATAAGGAGTCCCTGCGACTGGAGCTTGAGCAAGCGCGTATTGAGGACATGAGTGAAAGAGATATTGCCAAAGAAATCAAGCGTCTGGAAAAGCAAATGCTGGAATTTGCTCGGAATCTGGAGTTCGAGGCAGCCGCAAGCACGAGAGATCAGTTGAGCCGTTTAAGAGCACTCACTTTTGGGGCTTCACCATACGACCAGCTCTAAGTGCCCATTACCCGACTGTTTTGTTTGGGATTGTGCTATAGTTGACTAAACCAGTCGACAAAGCCTTACGAGGAGTTTCATATGCGTTTAACCACCAAAGGACGTTTTGCCGTGACTGCCATGATTGATTTGGCTTTGCGCCAAAACAACGGTCCTGTCACATTGGCTGCTATCAGCCAGCGTCAGCAAATTTCCTTGTCCTATCTCGAGCAATTGTTCGGAAAACTGCGTCGTCACCAATTGGTGGAGTCGACCCGCGGTCCCGGCGGGGGTTACACACTGGGCCGCAAGGCCACGGAAATATCTGTGGCAGACATCATTCTGTCTGTCGATGAACCCATTGACGCTACCCATTGTGCTGGTAAGGAAAATTGTCTGGGTGAATCGGGTCGTTGCATGACCCATGAACTGTGGACATCGCTCAACCAGCGCATGATTGAATTCTTGAATTCAGTGAATTTGCAAAAATTGGTTGATGAACAACTGGCCAAAGGTCTGCAAGTGGAAGAAAAACCTCTGGCAAGACGCGCTATTTCTACTTCGCCCGCTGTCAAGCCCATTCGTGTCAACGCCCCCAATTCCGTTTTTGCTTTAGGTAGCGCATTTGCCAAAGGTTGATTTTCATGGACATGACGCCCCATTTCCCGATTTACCTTGACTACGCTGCCACCAATCCCTGCGATGAGCGGGTGGTTGATGCCATGGTTCCATGGTTGCGTGAGCATTACGGCAATCCTGCTTCACGCAGCCACGCCTGGGGTTGGGAGGCAGAGGAGGCCGTTGAAAAGGCCAGAGCAGATGTGGCCGCCTTGATTGGCGCTGATTCACGTGAAATTGTATGGACCTCTGGTGCCACCGAATCCAACAATTTGGCTATCAAAGGGGCTGCTCATTTCTACCAAACCAAAGGTAAACACCTGATCACGGTGAAAACCGAGCATAAAGCCGTTCTTGACACCATGCGTGAACTAGAGCGACAGGGTTTTGAGGTCACATACTTAGATGTTCAAGAAGATGGCCTGCTTGACCTCAACCGTTTCAAAGATGCTATTCGTCCAGACACCGTCCTTGTCAGTGTCATGCACGTTAACAATGAAATTGGTGTGATCCAAGATATCACGGCCATTGGCAATATGTGTCGTGAAAAAGGCATTATTTTCCATGTGGATGCAGCCCAATCGACTGGCAAAGTCGATATCGATTTAGACAAACTTCCCGTTGATTTGATGAGTCTTGCGTCTCATAAAACTTATGGTCCCAAAGGTATTGGTGCTTTGTATGTTCGGCGCAAACCCCGTGTTCGGCTTGAAGCGCAAATGCATGGTGGTGGTCATGAAAGAGGGATGCGCAGTGGAACATTGCCTACCCATCAATGTGTAGGGATGGGTGAAGCTTTTCGTATTGCCAAACTTGAGATGGCACAAGACATCGCAAAAGCACGCCATCTGCAACAAAGGCTTCTGAATGGCCTGAAAGACGTTGAGCAAGTTTTTGTGAATGGGCATTTGACTCAACGCGTGCCGCATAACCTGAATATCAGTTTCAATTATGTAGAAGGCGAATCACTGATTATGGGGATCAAAGGTTTGGCGGTTTCCTCTGGGTCTGCTTGTACCTCGGCCAGTCTTGAACCCAGCTATGTGTTGCGCGCCTTAGGTAGAAGCGATGAACTCGCTCACAGCAGTTTGCGAATGACTGTGGGCCGTTACTCAACCGAAGAAGAAATTGATTACGCCATTGCAACAATTCGCGCCAATGTCAGTAAATTGCGCGATTTGAGCCCTTTGTGGGAAATGTACAAAGATGGTGTCGATTTAAGCACCATCCAATGGGCTGCCCACTGATTATTTTTACGGAGAAAAAAATGGCGTACAGCGAAAAAGTCATAGACCATTATGAAAATCCACGTAACGTGGGGTCGTTTGACAAGGGAGATGAGTCTGTGGGTACCGGTATGGTGGGTGCCCCAGCTTGCGGGGACGTCATGAAGTTGCAAATCAAGGTTAACCCCAAAACTGGAGTCATAGAAGATGCTCGCTTTAAAACCTACGGATGTGGTTCTGCAATTGCTTCCTCTTCTTTGGTGACAGAATGGGTCAAAGGCAAAACCCTTGACCAAGCCGCAGCATTGAAAAACAGCGAAATTGCGCAAGAACTTGCTTTACCACCCGTCAAGATTCATTGCTCCATATTGGCAGAAGATGCCATCAAGGCAGCGGTTGAAGACTACAAAAAGAAGAACGCTCACTGATATGTCTGTGTCTATGACCGAAGCTGCTGCGCGGCATGTCAATCGATACCTAGTCAAAAGAGGCAAGGGTGTAGGTGTTCGTCTGGGGGTTAAGACCACGGGATGTTCGGGATTGGCTTACCAACTTGAATATGTGGACGAACTCAATACAGAGGATGTCGTATTTGAAGCGCACGGATTGAAAATATTGGTCGATCCTAAAAGCTTAGCCTATTTAAATGGAACTGAATTAGATTTCGTTCGCGAAGGTCTGAATGAAGGTTTCAAATTCAATAATCCCAACGAAAGAGACCGTTGCGGCTGTGGTGAATCTTTCAGGGTTTAATGATGACTTCAGGAGATGGGTTCGTACAGCAACTGTCGCTGTCCTCGAATGATTTTGAGTTATTTGATTTACCCATCAGTTTCAAGTTAAACCGTCAACTGCTAGACGAGCGTTGGAAAAATCTTCAGCGTACTACTCATCCTGACAATTTTTCTATGCAAGACGCGGCCTCTCAACGCAGAGCCATGCAGTACAGTGTTCGCATCAATGAGGCTTACCAAAGGCTGAAGTCCCCTCTGAAAAGAGCGGCCTATTTGTGTGAACTTCACGGCACACCTATTCAAGCCGAAGAAAATACCCGTATGCCTGCTGAATTTTTGCTTCAGCAACTTCAATGGAGAGAACAACTTGAAGATGCTCAAACATTTGGGGAGATAGGGCAATTGCTTGAAGAGGTTTTAGCCGCAAAAGAGTTGGCTTTGACCCGTTGCGAAACTTCAATTGACGTTGCACACGATTGGGTAGGCGCCGCAAGTGAGGTCAGGGCTTTGATGTTTATGGATCGTTTTGAAGCAGACATTGATAGACGACAAGAACAATTGGAACAAGCTTAAGGGACGGGTCCATCAGTGGCACTTTTGCAAATTTCAGAACCAGGTCAAGCCCCGGATCCTCATGCAAGACGGATTGGCATTGGCATTGATTTAGGCACGACGCATTCCTTGGTTGCAAGTGTTCGAAATGGCATTCCTGAGTGCCTTCCCGACCATGATGGTTCAGTGATCATGCCCTCCGCTGTTCGGTACTTGGAAGGTAATAAAAGGGAAATTGGCGCAAAAGCTTTGCTAAGCAGAGTATCTGATCCCTCTAACACCATCGTTTCCGTGAAAAGATTCATGGGCCGAGCCCTGAAAGATATTTCAAACGTTGGCGAATTGCCCTACCGATTCGTAGATACCCCGGGGATGTTGACCATCCAAACAGTCGATGGTGATAAGTCACCTGTCGAGGTCAGTGCTGAAATTTTGGCTGCTTTGCGACAGCGCGCAGAAGACACATTCACTGAAGATATTCATGGGGCTGTGATCACGGTACCTGCTTATTTTGATGATGCCCAACGACAAGCGACCAAAGATGCGGCCAAGCTCGCCAACATCCATGTATTGAGGCTCATCAACGAACCTACTGCGGCAGCCCTGGCCTACGGGCTCGATAACGCCAGTGAAGGTATTTATGCTGTCTACGACCTTGGTGGTGGAACTTTCGATATCTCTATTTTGCGTTTAAGCAAAGGTGTTTTCGAAGTCTTATCCACTGGCGGTGATTCTGCTTTGGGTGGTGACGACTATGACCGCGTGTTGGCCAACCATGTGCTTGCCACAACAGGCCGTACTACAGTTACCGCTAGCGATAAAAGTCAAATTTTGGTGGCGGCTCGCCAATGCAAAGAAGCCTTGACTTTTGATGAAACTTCCGTTTTTCAGGCCCAGCTTTCAGACGGCCCTGTTAGTTTAGAAATTAACAGAGCAATGCTGGCGTCGCAAACACAATTCTTAACCCAACGCACACTGAATGCAGTTCGCAAGGCTTTACGCGACGCACAAATTGCTGTTTCTGATATCCAAGGCGTTGTCATGGTGGGCGGGTCAACGCGCATGCCGTTCATTCAAAATGCAGTGGCCGACCTGCTTCATTGTGAGCCTTTGAATAACTTGAACCCAGATGAAGTCGTGGCGTTGGGAGCAGCCTTGCAAGCCAATCAACTGGTGGGCAACAATACAGACGGAAATATGTTGTTGCTCGATGTGATTCCGCTCTCATTAGGCATAGAAACCATGGGTGGCTTGGTCGAGAGAATCGTGCCTCGCAATCAAACCATACCTACAGCAATGGCGCAAGACTTTACGACCTATCAGGATGGTCAAACAGCCTTATCTCTGCATATTCTCCAAGGCGAACGTGATTTGGTCAGCGACTGCCGCAGTCTTGCGCGTTTTGAATTGCGCGGCATTCCCCCCATGGTTGCCGGTGCGGCGCGGATCCGAGTTACTTTCACAGTAGATGCCGATGGGTTGCTGTCTGTCTCAGCCAAAGAAATCAACAGTGGGGTAGAGGCGTATATTGAAGTCAAGCCAAGCTATGGGCTCACGGATGAGCAAATATCGTCCATGCTTCAAGACAGTTTTCATACAGCTGAAATCGATAAAAATGCGCGCGCCTTGGCAGAGGCCCGACTGGAAGTTGATCGTATGTGCTTAGCAACCAAGTCTGCTTTGAATGCCGATGCGCATTTACTCAGTCAGGAAGCGTTGGAGCACATCCAAGGGTTGATTAATGCAGCATTGCAAGCGAAATCCTTGGATGATCCAGCTGCTATTGAGGCAGCGACCGACGCATTAGCCAAGGGAACGGAGTCTTTCGCGGCCTCGCGTATGAATGAAGGCATTCGCCAAGCCTTGGCTGGCAAAACCATAGAATCCATCTGATGACTGTCATTCGCATACTTCCCCACGCAGAATATTGCCCCCAAGGCAAAGAAATTCAAGCACCTGCAGGTACATCGATTTGTGAGGCATTGCTGGATAACGGCATTCCCATTGAGCACGCATGCGACATGAGTTGTGCATGTACCACTTGCCACGTTATTGTCAAAGAAGGATTTGCAAGTTTGAATCCAGCCCTTGAGGAAGAGGACGATTTGTTAGACCGTGCTTGGGGACTGGCGCCTAATTCTCGTTTGGGTTGTCAGGCTTTGCTGGGGGGACAAAATTTGGTGATTGAAATACCTCGCTACACCATCAATCACGCCAAAGAAAATCACTGAGTGCTATGCGTCAAATAGTTTTAGATACTGAGACAACAGGTTTGTCTGCGGAAGCAGGTGATCGAATCATAGAGATTGGGTGTGTGGAGTTGTTGAACCGCAAGTTAACTGGTCGACATTTCCACTATTATTTGAATCCAGAGCGCGAGAGCCATGAAGATGCTTTAAAGGTTCACGGTATCAGTAATGAATTTTTACTGGATAAGCCCAAGTTTCATGAAGTTGTGCAAGAGTTTTTGGAATTTATCCAAGGCGCGGAACTTGTTATTCACAACGCCGCATTTGATGTGGGTTTTTTAAATAAAGAATTGACCGGTTGCGCTCATCCGCCCTTGAAAAACCATGTCACGAGAATTTTGGATACTTTGGCTATGGCCAAAGAAGTCTATCCTGGCAAACGAAATTCCTTGGATGCATTGTGTGACAGGCTGGGAGTGAACAATTCAGCGCGGACCCTTCATGGCGCTTTGCTGGATGCAGAGCTTTTGGCAGATGTGTATATTGCCATGACTCGCGGTCAAAATGCTTTAGAGATGAACGATGCCGATATGCATGATTCATCTGGAAATGTTTTGAAAGTGGATTTATCGGGCTTTGATTTACCCATTGTGGAGCCAACTGAAGAAGAAATTCAATTGCATGAGAACATGCTTCAAGGTATTGATAAGGCAAGCAACAGTAAAACCTTGTGGCGATTGGTTGCCGTGTAAAATAATTCATCTGGGTCGTTAACTCAGCGGTAGAGTGCCACCTTCACACGGTGGAAGCCAGTG
>DAIQOH010000007.1:0-50647 GCA_036787995.1 Limnohabitans sp.
CTGTGCTCTTGAAACGCGCAACGTCCATCACGCTGGACTGGGATGTGCGGCAAAAAAGCCGCTTCGAATCCACCGACAGTGGCGGACGCCAAGTAGGCGTGTTTTTACAGCGCGGCCAAGTGGTGCGCGGTGGCGATGTGTTGGTGGGTGAAGACGGCTCACTGCTCAAAGTGCTGGCCGCACCCCAAGCGGTGTTGCGCATCACCCATTGCAGGGAACACGGTACGCCGTTTGACCTGACACGCGCTGCCTACCACTTGGGCAACCGCCATGTGCCCATTGAGTTGCAGCCCGACCATTTGAAAATCGAGCCCGACCATGTGTTGGCCGATATGCTGCGCGCCATGCACTTGATCGTGCACGAAGTACAAGACAGCTTTGAGCCAGAAAACGGCGCTTATGGTGAGCACGGAGGGGGTCACCACCATCACCATGGCGACGACCACGCACACCATCACGGGCATTAATTGGAATCTGACCCCCATTCTTTGCTGCGCTTGTTGCAACTGGCCTCACCCGCTTTGCCCGTTGGAGGGTTTTCCTATTCTGAGGGCTTAGAGGCTGCTGTAGCACACCAGTGGGTGCACGATGAAATAACAGCGCAAGCATGGTTGATAGACCAGTTGCATTTGGTGCAGTCCCGCAGCGAACTGCCCGTGATGGGCCTGGCCATTCCTGCTTGGCAGCAACATGACGTTCGTCAGTTGAAACAATTCAATGACTGGGTAATACAAACCCGTGAGACCTTTGAAATGCGTTTACAGACCGAACAAATGGGGCGTTCTTTGCTGATTTGGTTGCGCAACCAAGCCGATGCAGACCCATCGCGTATGAAAACCTGTGAAGACTTGCCACCCACTTGGCCTTTGGTATTTGCACTGGCGTTGTCTACGCATGGCATATCTGTTCGCCAAGGTTTGATGGCTGCTGCATTTGGTTGGGCGGAAAATATGGTGCAAGCAGCTATCAAAGCCGTGCCCTTGGGGCAACTCAGCGGTCAACGCATACTGGCCACATTGTCAAATGAGATACCCGCAGCAGTCGATCACGCCATGCAATTGCCCTTTGAAAACTGCCAAGCCTATAGCCCGCGTCTGGCCATTGTGTCAGCGCGCCATGAAACCCAGTACTCCAGACTCTTTCGATCATGACCACACCTCTTCACCATATTCCCCATCGCAGCAAAAAACTCCCTCCACTTCGGGTCGGCATTGGCGGCCCCGTGGGCTCAGGCAAAACCACCTTGCTGGAAATGCTTTGCAAAGCCATGCGTGACCACTACGACTTGATTGCCATCACCAACGACATCTATACCAAAGAAGACCAGCGATTGCTGACCATCAGTGGAGCATTGCCTGCCGAGCGCATCATGGGCGTGGAAACCGGCGGTTGTCCACACACCGCTATTCGTGAGGATGCCTCCATCAATTTGGAAGCCATTGACCGCATGCTGGCAAAATTCCCCAACGCTGATGTGGTTTTTGTGGAAAGTGGTGGCGATAACTTGGCAGCCACCTTCAGCCCCGAACTCAGCGACCTGACAATTTACGTGATAGATGTCGCTGCAGGTGAAAAAATTCCGCGCAAAGGCGGCCCCGGCATTACCAAGAGCGACTTGTTCATCATCAATAAAACAGATCTTGCGCCGCATGTGGGTGCAAACTTGGACATCATGCAATCCGATACGCAGCGCATGCGGGCGAGTCCCCAAGGTGTCAAACCTTTCGTCATGACCAACCTCAAAACGCAAAGTGGTCTTGCAGATGTGGTGAAATTCATAGAAACAAAAGGAATGTTGTTGTCATGAAGTTTTACCCTGTATTTTTGAAGTCTGTTAACGCTTTTTTGTTAGGCATTGCAACTGTATTTGCATTAAGTGCGCACGCGCAAAGCCCTAAATTGCAATTGCAATTGATGGCGCAAGACTTGACTGCGCCAGTGCATTTGGAAGAGTTGCCTGACGGCACAGGTCGCATGCTGGTGGTTCAACAAGATGGCTTGGTCAAAGTCATGATGCCCGATGGCAAAGTTTTGCCTGAGGCTTTTTTAGATTTGCGCAGCCGCATGTTCGCGCTGCAAAACGATTTTGAGGAACGGGGCTTGTTGGGTTTTGCGCTGCACCCACAGTTTGCTCGTAACGGACGTTTCTTTGTTTCTTATTCTGGTGTTTTGCGTGACAGTGCGCCGCAAAGTTGGAACCACACACGCAAAATTTCGGAGTTCACCACCAAACCCGGCAGCATTGCACCGGTAGACATCAATACCGAGCGCGTGTTGATTGCACAAGACTGGCCCAGTCGCAAACACAACGGCGGCGCCTTGGCATTTGGTCCCGATGGCATGCTCTACATAGGACTGGGTGACAGCGGTGCATCGCACGGCTTTGGCAAGTCAGTGATTTGGGACGCTTTCAATGTGCCTGCCGAAGGTTTGATTTGGGACATGATGGCCCAAGACAAGCAAAGTTTGTACGGCAAGATTTTGCGCATCGATATTGACCATGGCTACCCTGGCTATGCCATTCCCAATGGCAATCCTTTGAACACCTCACAAGGACGCCCTGAAATATGGGCTTGGGGGTTTCGCAACCCCTACCGCATGGCGTTTGATAAAAACGGCAGCGGCGACTTGTATGTCACTGCGATCGCAGAAACCTTGTGGGAAGCAGCTTACCGCGTGAAACGTCCTGGCAATTTTGGTTGGCCATTGATGGAAGCTTCACACTGCGTTGATCGCCTGCAACCCCGTAAACCTCCCAGCCAATGCCCACGCCAAGGCGCTGGTGGTGAACCCCTACAGATGCCAGTGGTGGAATACAACAATATGCAAGTCAATCACCCCGATTCCACGCTCAATATCAAAGGCGTAGGCACAGCCATCACCGGCGTTCGCATGTACCGCGGTGCAGCCATTCCTTTGTTGCAAGGCAAATTGGTGGTAGCGGACTGGAGTGCTTCGTTCAAACAAGCTTCTGGTCAGCTCTTTCTTGCGACCCCACAGCCTCAGAGCGAAAAAGTATGGCCTTTGGAAAAAGTGGCACAAATGGAAAGCCGCATCATCAGCTTGGCTGAGGATCGCAATGGTGAAATTTACGTGTTGACCCACGAAGGCATGGGACCGTTTGGCAATACCGGCAAGGTCTATAAACTGGTTTCTCAGCCATGACATGGCGATGCGCATGGTTGGCCATTTGGGTCCTGCCATGGGCTATCGCCTCTCACGCCCAAGAGCAACACTATGGCGCAGAGTTAGAAGGCTTTGACTACCCAGCCACTGTTCACAGATATGCGTTTCGCTCGCAACAACGCGATGTACACATGGCTTACCTGGACATACTGCCCACCAAGCCCAATGGTCATGTCGCCGTTTTGTTGCATGGAAAAAACTTTTGTGCGGCCACTTGGCAGTCTACCTACGAGGTTTTGCAGAAATACGGTTTTCGTGTCATCGCCCCCGATCAAATTGGGTTTTGCAAATCCAGCAAACCCACGGCTTACCAATACAGTTTTCAGCAACTTGCACACAACACCCATGCCCTGTTGACTTCGTTGGGCATCTCACAAGCAACTGTCATTGGTCATTCAACGGGCGGTATGTTGGCCACCCGCTATGCGCTGATGTTTCCCTGGTCGGTTAAGCAACTGGTTTTGGTCAATCCCATAGGCTTAGAAGACTGGAAAGCCATGGGCGTACCCAGCCTGACTGTTGACCAGTGGTACCAGCGGGAACTTCAGGTGACCGATGAGCGCGTACGCAATTACGAACGCAGCACCTACTATGTCAACGAATGGAAACCCGAGTACGAACCTTGGGTGCAAATGATTGCCGGCATGTTTCGCGGACCAGACAAACCCACCGTGGCATGGCATTCGGCTTTGCTCTACGACATGATCTTCAACCAACCCGTGGTGTACGAGTTTCCACTGCTCAAAGTGCCTACTCTGCTGATGATGGGTGAGAAAGACAACACCGCCATTGGCAAAGACCTGGTGCCTGCAGAAATCAAAGAACGCATGGGCCTCTACCCTGAATTGGCAAGACAGACAGCCAAGGCCATACCTGGTGCCAAACTGGTGCTGTTTCCTGACCTAGGTCATGCGCCGCAAATGCAAAACCCCCACCGCTTTCATACCGCTTTGGTCAACAGTCTGTTGGCTTTAGAAGATTGACTCAGCGCTGAACCCAACCACCACACACGGGAAAGACTTGCCCGACAAAACAATCTGCTTTTTCGGAACACAAATAGGCTGCGAACTCTGCGTCTTCATCAGCCTTGACCAAACGCCCCAAAGGAACTTCGCGCTGTAGTCGTTCTGCAAAACGCGGGTTGGCCTGAACCTCTGGGGGAAAGTAAGTGGGGTTTTCAACAAAATTTTGGGCAATCGCATTGACTTGGATATTCATAGCCGCCAACTCCACCCCAACGGCTTGCACCCATGCCAATTGCGCGCCCCGCGCCGCACTGTAACTTGAGGCCCGCTTCATGCCACGCAACGCACTGGCGCTGCCCATGACCAACAACTTTCCACGCCCACGCGTTTGCATCTGAGGCATGACCGCACGCAACAACCGCGGCAATGGGTGAACCATGGTGTCAAATACTTCGGACCACTCCGCGTCTTGCACCTCGGTTGCAGGTGTTGAGGGAGCGGTCATGGCCAAATTGGCGACCAAAACATCGATATGTCCATGGCTTTGAATCAACGCCTGCGGGGCATCGGGATGATGAAGCGCTCGGGTATCGGCCAGCACTGTTGCACCATGCGAGGAAAGCACTTGGCACAAAGCAGGACCCATGAACTCTTTTGCTTGGGTGACAACGATTCTCAATCCATTCAACAACTGACTCATAAGGAATAACTACTCTGGTAACAGGTCTTCTGGGTGCTCAACCACCAAAAGCATGACATCTGGCTTGGGTGTGCGCTTGCCGTGCTTGGCCAAAATTTCAACGTAAACAGACGTGGCCTGTGTTTTGGCCAGTGCGTCAATCGCCGCAATCAAAGCGGCCACATGAACCACTTCAGCATCCGCTGCTTGCAACCCGCATTTGCAGTCAAAGTCCCAAAAGTCGACACCTTCAGGTAAATCGCGCCTGCGCTCACGCTTAAGGTATTTGCGCACCTCGTGTTTCACAGCATCCAGCACCCGGTCGGGATGACGGCCTTGGATGTGCAGTGGAAAATGTTTTCTCATGGCCTGATTATGCGGCCCGCACACCCAAGCGCCACAAAGACGTTAGCTCTTGCGATCGTGCAGCGTGTAATGCATCGCTGGGGTCTAAGGCTTTGGGATGACGAGGGCGAATATCCTCACGCCCAAGCACCTGCAAACCGCCTTCGTCTATCCACTGCAGCAATTGCTGGCGAGAGCGCAGTTGCAAATGCTCTGCCAAGTCAGATAACACCAACCAAGCCTCACCCCCTGGCGTTAAATGGTCAGAAACACCCGCCAAAAACCTTCGCAACATCTGGCTGTCTGGATCGTAAATGGCATGCTCGAGCAAAGAGGTGGCTTTGCCTGGCAACCAAGGAGGATTACAAACAATCAGCGGTGCCTGCCCTTGGGGGAACACATCACCCATGACACATTGCACCCTGGACGATAAACCCCATCGCTGAAAATTGTCTTGCGCACAGCGCAAGGCGGCTTCGCTGTTGTCAATGGCCACCACTTGCTTGACACCCCGCATCAATAACAAAGCGGCTATCACGCCTGTGCCGGTTCCTATGTCAAAAACCAGTTCTGTAAAAGGCAGAGATGCTTTGGCGATCAAGTCCAGGTATTCACTTCGCATCGGCGAAAAAACACCGTAGCGCGGATGCAGCATAAAGCTTTCTTCGCCCAAAGCAGTCACTGCCATACCTTTGCGTTGCCATTCATAGGCGCTAACGATAGCCAGCAACTCACGCAAGGACAACACGCGGGGCTGCCCTGTCATCTCTCCCCAAGCACTGCGCAAGGCATCACGTATATCCGGCGCGCGGCGTAGCGCAATGGTGTAGTCACCCTCGATTTGCAGCACCAACATAGACAAAATGCGTGCGCGTTGGGCTTGGGCCATGCGGTGTGCATGAAAAGCTTGTGGCATAGCCAAGCTTGCGGTTTTGTCAGAGGGGGCAGTGCTGGCACGCCGCGTCAAGGCCTGAAGCAATTGACGCGCTTGTTGAAAATCACCCTGCCACAGCATCGCTGTACCGGTACAAGCCAAACGGTAAGCCTTGTCAGCGCTGAAACTGTCTTTCACCACCTCCATACGCTTAGGCATTGAAGCACCATTGGCTGAATACCAGCGTTGTTGCAACGCCTGCATATCGGTTTCAGCTGCCAAGGTATGCGCCACCGCCAGGGGTATGGATTTCAAACACATCACCCACTTGCATGTGCACTTGGTCAATATGATCCAGTGTCATCACTTCGCCATTGGCTCGAATCACCTTGTTCACTCCAGGCAATCCTGGCTGCCCACCTGCCAATCCAAAAGCGGGGTAAATGCGTCCATTGGACAAAATACCTGCAGTCATGGGCTCTAAAAAAGCAATGCGTCGAATACCACCTTCGCCTCCCGCATATTTGCCGTGACCACCCGATCCTTGACGCAAACTGTAGGACAGCAAACGCACCGGAAAGCGAAACTCCAACACCTCTGGATCGGTCAAGCGTGAATTGGTCATATGGGTTTGCACCACAGCGGTACCGTTGAAACCGCCCATCACATCACCACTGCTGTTGAACACAGGACCCGCACCACTTCCCCCCGAAATGGTTTCATAGTATTGGTACGTGGCGTTGCCAAAAGTGAAATTGTTCATGGTGGGTTGACTGCCCGCCATCACACCCAAAGCACCGTACAAAGCATTGGTGATGCAACTGGAGGTTTCCACATTACCAGCCACCACCGAAGCCGGTGGCAAAGGGTTGAGCATGGAGCCCTCCGGAATGATGACTTCGATGGGCTTTAAGCAACCAGCGTTCAAAGGAATATCGTCTTCCACCAAAGTACGAAACACATACAACACCGCCGCCATGCAGACAGCCCGGGGTGCATTGAAATTATTCGTTTGTTGCGGGGAAGTCCCTGTGAAATCCACCACGGCGCTGCGTGCTTTGGCATCCATACGGACACTGACCTTGATACAAGCACCGTTGTCCAGCGGAAACTCAAAGCCATGGCGCTTGCCATCACCCAAACGTTTAGCCAAGCGGGTGATGGCCCTTCTGACAGATTCCTCTGCATTGTCTTGAACGTGTTGCATATAGGCCTGCACGGTTGGCAATCCGTAATGCGCCACCATGCGGCGCAATTCTTGTGCGCCTTTTTCATTGGCGGCGATTTGGGCTTTCAAGTCCGCTATGTTTTGTGCAGGATTGCGACTGGGGTAAGGCCCACTTTGCAGCAAGGCCAGCATGGGGGCTTCACGCAGCACGCCTTTTTCTACCAGCTTGAAGTTTTGGATTTGCACGCCTTCTTCATCGATGGTGGTGGAGAACGGCGGCATAGACCCCGGGGACACGCCGCCAATGTCTGCATGGTGTCCACGAGAACCCACATAAAAAGCGGGCTCTGGCGCTTGGTCCAGGTAAACCGGTGTGATCACTGTCACATCAGGCAAATGGGTACCGCCATGGTAAGGGTCGTTCAGCACATACACATCACCGGCTTGCATGCGACCTGCATTGTCGCGAATCACCGTCTTGATGCTTTCTCCCATGGAGCCCAGATGCACAGGCATGTGCGGTGCATTGGCAATCAACTCCCCTTGTTGGTTAAAGATGGCACAAGAGAAATCGAGTCGCTCTTTGATGTTCACCGAGTGCGCGGTGTTTTGCAACTGCAAGCCCATTTGCTCTGCAATGTTCATGAACAGGTTGTTGAACACTTCCAATTGCACTGGATCCACCGAGGTACCTGCAGCATGAACCAACGTACGCGGCGAAATGCGGGACAGCACCATGTGGTTAAGCGCTGTGAGCTTGGCTTCCCATCCCATGTCAACCACGGTGGTTGCATGACGCTCAACCACCACGGCAGGGCCTTGAACCCTGTCGCCTGCCTGCATATCGTCGCGCTTGATCAACAAGGTGTCACGCCAGGCACCGTGCATGTAGACACGCGTGAACGTGTGCGGAGGCAAGCCACGGCTTGGAGGAACAGGCAGCATGTTCTCGGGTACTTGCTCGCCCGCCAACACCGCTTCCACAGAAACAGCCTCTACCACCAAAGCCTTGTCGGGCATGACAAACGCAAAACGCCTCAGGTAGGCCGCCTCGAAGGCTTGTTGAAGATCGGCCAAACTGCCCATCGCCACCACCAAAGCCGAATCTGTTCCTGCATAACGCAGATGCACACGTGCATGGATTTGCACATCACCGCCACCCGCTATTTGCAAACGCAAAGCGGCTGAAGCTTGGTCCGACAGTTGGGCCAAGGTATCTTGCAATACAGGCCACAACGAAGCAGACAAGGTTTGCTCTATGGCTTGTTCTTTGATCAGGCTTTGCGCTGCCAAGCCCATCCCATAGGCTGACATCACACCCGACATGGGGTGAATCAAAATCGACGACATGCCCAGCGCATCGGCCACCCCACACGCATGTTGCCCTCCCGCTCCGCCAAAGCACTGCAAGGTATAGGCTGTCACGTCGTAGCCACGCGCCACCGATATTTTTTGCACAGCATGTGCCATTTGTTGCACGGCGATGTGCACAAACCCTTCAGCCACTTCTTCGGGTGTTTTGTTAGATAGCTGGGCAAGATGCGTGAACCCTTGCTCGACCACTTGCGCATCCAAAGCCAGGTTACCTTCAGGACCAAACACAGCAGGAAAATACGCTGGTTGCAATTTGCCCAATTGCACATTCGCATCGGTCACGGTCAGTGGCCCGCCGCGTCGGTAACATGCTGGACCGGGGTCAGCACCGGCACTTTGGGGTCCTACACGGAATCGCGCACCGTCAAATTGCAACAAGGATCCACCGCCTGCAGCCACGGTATGAATATGCAACATGGGTGCACGCATACGCACACCTGCCACCTGCGTTTCAAATTCACGCTCAAGCTCTCCGGCGTAATGGCTGACATCCGTCGATGTTCCACCCATGTCAAAACCTATGACTTGCACTTTGCCTTGCAACACATCGCCATGCGCAAAAGCAGTTTCAGCGGTTTTTGCCATGCCCACAATGCCGCCTGCTGGGCCCGACAAAATCGCGTCCTTGCCTTGAAATGCAAGCGCATCGACCAAGCCCCCCGAAGACTGCATAAACAGCAATGGCACCTGTGGCAGTTGCAGCGCCAGTTGATCCACATAACGGCGCAAGATGGGAGACAAATAGGCATCGACGACAGTGGTGTCGCCACGACTGACCATTTTCATCAAAGGGCTGGTTTGGTGAGAGGTGCTGATTTGTGTAAAGCCAAGGTCTTTGGCCAAAGCCGCAGCTTCTTTTTCATGCGCGCTGTATCGGTAGCCATGCAAAAACACAATCGCCACAGAACGCAAACCTGTTTGGTAAGCAGCCTGCAATGCCAGTCGAAGTGCGACCACGTCCAGTGCCTGCACCAAGTCACCGTGCGCGCCCATGCGTTCATCCGCTTCGATCACTTCGCTGTACAGCATCTCTGGCAAAACAATATGCCTGTCGAACAATCGCGGACGGTTTTGGTAAGCAATGCGCAACACATCCCGAAAGCCTCGCGTGGTCACCAACAGCGTAGGCTCACCTTTGCGCTCCAGCAAGGCATTGGTTGCGACGGTAGTGCCCATGCGTACAGAGGCAATCTGCACAACAGGTATGGCTTGACCATGCTGCAAACCCAACAGATCACGAATACCTTGCACCGTGGCATCCGCATACAGCTGTGGGTTTTGGCTCAGCAGCTTGTGGGTGTGTAACTGTCCTAGGGGATCTTGGGCCACGATGTCGGTAAACGTGCCGCCGCGGTCAATCCAAAATTTCCAGCGCTTATCAGCTTGATGAAGTTGCATGAGGAAAATTAAACCACGCTTTTGTGCCCTCGATGAGATGCTGCTAATTCAGCGTTGGATAATGCGGTATCTGTCTGGAAAGTAAGCCTTATGAGTGCTGTGATTGCCATTTGTATCGGTGCCTGCTTGGGCGCCCTGGCCCGTTGGCAACTGGGGCTGTTATTTAACGTGGGTGGTACCTTGCCATGGGGAACGCTTTACGCCAATTTGATCGGTGGTTACTTGATCGGTGTCTGCGTGGCGGTGTTTCAAGCGTTGCCCGACCTGGACCCCGCTTGGCGACTGCTGCTCATCACAGGTTTCTTGGGTGCGCTCACCACGTTCTCATCGTTCAGTGCCGAGGTGGTCAGCATGTTGATGCAATCGCGTTTTGTATTGGCCTTGGTCACTGCGGGTTTGCACTTAGTAGGCTCTTTGCTCTTAACGCTGGCAGGCATCAAGACCGTGGGTATGCTGCTGCCACGGTAAGGCCTCTGTCAGCGATATCACACACAGTTATTCCCTCATGACAACAGCAGTTAGCACCACCGACAGACTCACCTTGCTTGAGCAAGCAAGACATGCTGTTTTATTCAATGGCGAAACTCCTCCCCCTTCTTTGCCCGACTGGATTTCTCACAGCTGGCGACGCTGTCTTGACAATGGTCTGCACCCCGACCACAGCGTTGAATTTGACGCTGTGTCTGCGGGCCACATTACCCGCACACTTGAACAGCAACGCGAGTTTGTTCAAGCGGCACAACCAGAAATTGAGCGCTTGTGTCGCGCCATTGCGGGCACATCGTTTTTTGCCTTGTTGACTGACGCCAAAGGCGTGGTCTTGGATGTGGGGGGCAGCCTCAACCGTCACGACAAGCGGGTGGAAGCCATTGCGCGAGTTGGTGTGGATTTGTCTGAACCATCTGTAGGTACCACGGCCATCAGCGCAGCCTTGACAGAATTACGACCTGTGTGGTTGCACCGTGGGGAACATTTTTTTCGCGATACCTCTGTCTACAGTTGCGCAGGTGCACCTGTGTGGGGTCCACAAGGTGATTGCATAGGCATGCTTGACCTCACTGGCATCAACACCCCAGAGCGCCCCGAGTTGATGCATTTGGCTGCGCTGTCGGCACGTAGCATTGGCAATGCACTGTTGATGCGCCAAGCGCATGATTTGCTGTTGCGGCTGAATTGGCCTGGCCGGCTGATGGGCGATGACAACGACGGCTTGGTGTTGCTCAGCAGCGAAGGCGAAGTCCTTGGCGCGAATATATTGGCGCGTGAAATGCTGAACCTTTATCCCAACGCGGGAAAACCCTTGCATGCCAGCGATGTGTTTGCCCTGCCTTGGACACTGCTGTTTGATGCCGCCTCACAAGACCAGTATTTGGATGTGCCATTGTGGAGTGGTTTGCATTTGCAAGCGCGGGCTTTTGTGCAGCATGACTGCGCAAACCTTCCCACGCTGAATCCCACGGGTTCCTTGCAACAACTGCAGTCGGCCATGATTCGCAAAGCCATTGATTTGTCTCGTGGCAATGTGGCGCAAGCGGCCAAAACCCTGGGAATCAGCAGGGCGACTTTGTACCGCAAACTGTCGCGTACGGGTCCCAAACACTGATGCGCTAGCCCTACAATCGCCCCTTGATTTTGGGGAGACTGCCATGGGCGCATTACTGGGTTTTTCAAACGGCATAGACCGTCTCAACAGCTGGTTGAGTAAATACGTTATCTGGTTGATTTTGGTGGCCACGCTGGTCAGCGCCATCAACGCTTTGGTGCGCAAAATTTTCAATACCAGTTCCAATGCTTTCCTCGAAGTGCAATGGTATTTCTTCGCTGCTTCTTTTTTGCTGGCTTCTGCCTACACATTACTTAATAACGAGCACGTAAAAATTGACGTGGTTTACTCGCGTTTTTCCAGACGCACCCAAACCCAAATCGATATTTTTGGCTTTTCGGTTTTTTTGCTGCCCATGTGTACAGCTATTTTGTGGTTTGCGGTCCCCTTCTTTATCAAGGGCTATGTCAGCAATGAAATGTCTTCCAATGCCGGCGGCCTGATCCGCTGGCCTGTGTACGCCATGATTCCTTTGGGTTTTGGCTTGCTGTGGTTGCAAGGCGTGTCCGAACTCATCAAACGGATTGCTTTTTTGCAAGGCTTGATTGAAGACCCCACCCTGAAAAAAGACGAAAAATCTGCCGAAGAACTGTTGGCGGAAGAAATTCGCAAACTGGCTGAAGCCAAAGCCCAAAAGGCCTGAGACAAAGAGAACCACCATGGAATTATTCATACACAACCTGGCCCCCATCATGTTTGCGGGCCTCATCATTTTCTTGCTGCTTGGCTTTCCCGTGGCATTCAGTCTCGGGGCCTGTGGCCTGTTCTTTGGCTTCATCGGGGTTGAATTGGGCGTGCTGCCCGAAGCCTTGTTGCAAGCTTTGCCATTGCGCATCTTTGGCATCATGCAAAACGACACCTTGCTGGCCATTCCTTTCTTCACCCTGATGGGTTTGATTCTGGAGCGCAGCGGTATGGCCGAGGACTTGCTGGACACCATTGGCCAGTTGTTTGGACCCGTACGTGGTGGTTTGGCATTTGCTGTGATTTTTGTCGGTGCTTTGCTGGCCGCCACCACTGGCGTGGTGGCCGCTTCTGTGATTTCCATGGGTTTGATTTCTTTGCCCATCATGCTGCGCTATGGTTACGACCGCAGAATTGCCTCTGGCGTGATTGCGGCGTCGGGCACCTTGGCGCAAATCATTCCGCCCTCTTTGGTGCTCATCATCTTGGCCGACCAATTGGGACGCAGCGTTGGCGAAATGTACAAAGGCGCTTTCATTCCTGGCTTTTTGCTCACAGGCATGTATGTGGGCTATGTGATTTTGATCGCGATTTTCAAACCCACTTGGGTACCCGCGCTGCCCTTAGAGGCACGCACGATTCGCGAAGACAACGGTAAATCAGGCTTGCTGTCCTTGCTGTTCTTGACCATTGTCAGTGCTGGCTTGGCCATCACCTTGGGACAAAACTACCCAGCTGTGGTTTCTTATGTCACGGGTGTCGCCGGCGCCAATCCACCGACAGACGAAACCATTGTGGTTTCACTGTGTGCAGGTGTTTTGCTGGCCTTTGTGCTGGCCGTATTGAATAAGACACTGCGCTTGAAGTTGCTCTCCAACATCGCAGAGCGTGTCACTTTTGTGTTGATCCCCCCCTTGCTGCTGATCTTCTTGGTCTTGGGCACCATCTTCTTAGGTATTGCCACACCAACCGAAGGCGGTGCCATGGGTGCTTTGGGCGCCATCATCATGGCCATGGCACGTGGGCGTTTAAGCATGACTTTGCTCAAGCAAGGTTTAACCACCACCACCAAGTTGGCCAGTTTTGTGGTGTTTATTTTGATTGGCTCGACCTGCTTTAGCTTGGTCTTTCAAGGGGTGGATGGGCCCAAATGGGTAGAGCACTTATTGAGTGGCTTGCCAGGGGGTCAATTGGGCTTTTTGATCGTGGTCAACATCCTGATCTTCTTCTTGGCGTTCTTCTTGGACTTCTTTGAACTGTCTTTCATCGTGGTGCCACTGATTGGCCCCGTGGCTGAAAAACTGGGCATTGACCTGATTTGGTTTGGTGTGTTGTTGGGCGTGAACATGCAAACTTCGTTCATGCACCCTCCGTTTGGCTTCGCCTTGTTCTATCTGCGCAGTGTGGCACCTATCAAAGCCTACTTTGACAAGACCACCCAGAAAACCATAGAACCAGTCACTACGGGTCAGATTTACTGGGGCGCTGTGCCGTTTGTGATCATCCAAATCATCATGGTCGGACTCATCATTGCTTTCCCTGGCATCGTCTCCAGCGGTTTGGACAAAGAGGACACCTTGAACATGGATCAGGTGCAAACCGAAATGATGAATGCTTCTCAAACCGACGCTGACCCCAATGCAGCAACAAATGCATCCACTCCTGCTGGCAATGAACTGCCAGCGGACGACCCGATGAAAATGATGCAAGACGCCATCAACAAAGATGCGCAGAAAAAGCCCTGAGTCTCAGCCATGAAAGAGCCCCTCACGGGGCTTTTTTTATACCTTGCCTAAATAATCTCGCTTGCCAATCTCAATGCCGTTGTGCCTGAGAATGGCATAGACAGTGGTGACATGGAAATGCATATTGGGCATGGCGTGGTTCAGTAAAAACTGCATGCCTTTGTAATGGGTCTCCACGTCACCACGTTTGGTCACAATGTCTTTGTCCTCGGTACCGTCAATCTGCGCTGCGCTAAAGCCACTGACAAAAGCCCTGGTTTTGGCGATCCGCTGTTTCAAGTCTGCCAAGCTGACCTCGTTGTCTTCGTAGGCAGGAATCTCAGCGCCTGCCAGCCTTGCTACCACGCCTTTGGCGGTGTCACATGCGATTTGAACTTGACGCGTCAAGGGAAACATATCGGGGTAAAGACGAAATTGCGTCAACGCAGACTCATTCCATTTTTTGTTATCGACATGGGCTTGTGCTTTATCAAGCAAATGCTCTAAATTGGTCAGGATACTGAGAATTCGCGGCACACTGGCTTGGTACATACTGATTTGCATGGTGACAGACTTTCAAAAATCAATACAAATAAAAAACCTCAAACGACCTTTGTGAACCAAAGGAGGTTTGAGGTTGGCGGCAAAAGGAAATTAGAGTTTGACGCTTTGCATGTAACGGTCAAACGAGGCTTCGGCAAACCGGAACCACAGGTTTTGATCGCGACGGAAAGACGAATAGTCTTCGTACACTTTTTTCCAGTTGGGATTCTTGGTGCTGAGTTCGTCGTACAAAGCCATGGACTCTTTGAAACCAATGTCCATCACGTCTTTGGGGAAAGGCAATACCTTGGTTTTGCCAGCCACCAATTGCTTGAGGGCAATGGGGTTGCGGGCATCGTATTTGGCTTGGCATTCCACGTGGGCAAAGGCTGCGGCACATTCCACAATGGCTTTGTTTTCTGCCGACAGCGCATTAAAAGCCTTGTCATTGATGTACAAGTCCAACTGAGGGCCGCCCTCCCACCATCCTGGGTAATAGTAAAAAGGCGCCACTTTGTTGAAGCCCAATTTTTGGTCGTCATAGGGGCCAATCCACTCGGCTGCATCGATGGTGCCTTTTTCAAGCGCTTGGTAAATTTCGCCGCCAGGGATGTTTTGTGGCACGCCGCCCATGCGCTCAATGACTTTGCCCGCAAAGCCACCGACGCGGAATTTCAAACCTTTGATATCGGCAATGGATTTGATTTCTTTGCGGTACCAACCACCCATTTGCACACCGGTATTGCCACCAGGGAAATTGATGATGTTGTATTGCTTGTAAAACTCACGCATGAGTTTCAAGCCATTGCCTTGAAACATCCAAGAAGACATTTGACGGCTGTTCAAACCAAAAGGAATGGCACAACCCAAAGCAAAGGTTTCGTCTTTGCCAAAGAAATAGTAAGGGGCAGTGTGCGCGACTTCCACTGTGCCGCTTTGTACGCCATCGACCACGCCAAACGGGGGCATGAGTTCACCTGCAGCGTGTGAAGAAATGACGAATTTGCCACCACTGAGTTCCCCCACCTTTTTCACAAAGGTTTCTGCCGCACCGTAAATGGTGTCTAAGGATTTGGGGAAGCTTGAGGCTAAGCGCCAGCGAATAGCGGCTTGTGCATGCACAGCAGGTGCGGTGCCAGCAGCCAGCACGCCCAATATGCCTGCATTTTTAAGAGCGGAACGACGGTCCATGCTTGTCTCCAGTGAATAAAAAGTTGCAGACGAAGTTTATCAGCCCACCAATTTCAAACCGGTTGTGGAAGATGCATTGGTGACTTCGGCTGTTAAGCCAAAACGTGCACGCACAGAGGCCTCGATACCAGCCGCATCCAAACCTAATGAAGACAAGATTTTTTGCGGATCGCCGTGTTCGGTAAACACATCGGGGATACCTAAACGCAGGACGGGAATGGTCACACCGGCCTCTTGCAAAGCCTCTAAAACAGCAGACCCCGCGCCACCCATGAGAGCGCCTTCTTCGATGGTCACCAAGGCTTGATGGCTTGCAGCCAACTGCAAAAGCAACTCGGTATCCAAAGGCTTGGCCCAACGCATATTGGCCACGCTGGCATTCAGGTTTTCAGCTGCATTTAAAGCCGGGTACAACAAGGTGCCAAACGCCAGCAGTGCAATGCCTTTGCCTTGGCGACGCAATTCACCTTTGCCAAAAGGCAGGGTTGGCAAACCTGCGCTCATAGTCGTGCCCACACCCGAGCCACGCGGGTAGCGCACGGCCACGGTGTGGTCTTGCGCATGCGCGGTGCTGAGCAACATACGGCATTCGTTTTCGTCCGCTGGGCATGCAATGCTGACCTGTGGAATACAACGCAAAAAAGGAATGTCATACACGCCTGCGTGCGTAGGTCCATCTGCACCAACAATGCCCGCACGGTCCAAGGCCAGCACCATGGGCAGTTTTTGTAAAGCCACATCGTGAATGAGTTGGTCGTAAGCGCGTTGCAAAAAGGTGGCGTAAATGGCCACCACTGGCTTGAGGCCTTCACAGGCTAAGCCAGCTGCGAAAGTCAGTGAATGCTGCTCGGCAATACCGACATCGTGGTAGCGGTCAGGAAAGCGGTGGTGAAACTCCACCATACCCGAGCCCTCGCGCATGGCCGGTGTGATGGCCACCAACAACGGGTCGACGGCCGCCATATCGCACAACCAGTTACCGAACACTTGGCTGAAGGTTTGTTTGGGCGCAGTAGCAGGCGGCACCAAGCCCACCTTGGGATCGAATTTGCCTGGTCCGTGGTAGGCAATGGGGTCCACTTCTGCGAGTTTGTAGCCTTGGCCTTTGCGTGTGACCACGTGCAAAAACTGTGGGCCTTGAAGGTGCTTGATGTTTTCCAGTGTGGGAATCAACGAATCCAGGTCATGGCCATCGATGGGACCAATGTAGTTAAAACCAAATTTTTCAAACAAGGTTGCAGGTACCACCATGCCTTTGGCTTGTTGTTCAAAGCGCCGAGCCAAATCAAACAGTGGCGGTGCATTTTTCAACACCTGCTTGCCTACTTCTTTCGCAGCCGAGTAAAAGCGACCGCTCATGAGTTGTGCCAAGTAACGGTTAAGCGCACCTACGGGCGGGCTGATAGACATGTCGTTGTCGTTCAAGATAACCAACACATTGGTGTCAGACACACCGGCGTTGTTGAGTGCCTCAAAGGCCATGCCGGCGGTCATGGAGCCGTCGCCAATGATGGCAACACATCGGCGCTGCTCGCCTTTTTGTTTGGCAGCAATGGCCATGCCTAATGCCGCGGAAATACTGGTAGATGAATGGGCTGTACCAAAAGCATCAAACTCGCTTTCATCGCGCTTGGGAAAACCGGCTACGCCATCGAGTTGCCTCAGGGTGTGCATACGGTCACGGCGACCCGTGAGGATTTTGTGCGGATAGGTTTGGTGTCCTACATCCCATACCAAGCGGTCGTGAGGCGTATTGAACACGTAGTGCAGCGCCACCGTGAGTTCCACCGTGCCTAAGTTTGAGCTGAGATGCCCACCGGTTTTGGCCACGCTTTCCAACACAAACGAGCGCAACTCATCGGCCAAGGGGCGCAGTTGGGCGCTGGACATGCGCCGCAAATCTGCGGGTGAATCAATACTGCTTAACAATGAACTCATCTGACTGCCTTTGTTACCTGCCTCGCCGGGACTTGGGCTGATGAACACGCCCTCGAACACCGCATGCGTCTTTGGGCACAGATTGTGAACCCAAGAGCCGATCATGTGTCAATTTAAATTGACATTTAAGGGTATTCACTAGGTTGCTGAGACCATGAAAAAACCCCACAACGCTTGCGCGGTGTGGGGCCAGCTGTGCCGGTTAGGACTCAGTTTAGCTCAAGGCATGACCTTGTGCATTCACGTACAGGGCGTAAATGGAGGTTGAGCCGCACATGAACAAGCGGTTGCGCTTGGTGCCGCCGAAAGTCAAGTTGGCAATCACCTCGGGGGTGTGCAAGAAAGCCAGCAAGGTGCCATCGGGGTGGTGAACACGCACGCCGTTGGTTTCCATGCCGCCCCAGCCCCATCCGCACCACACGTTGCCGTCGGTGTCGCAACGGATGCCGTCGGTGAAACCGGGTGCAAAGTCAGCAAACACTTTGGGGTTGCTGAGTTTTTGGTCTTTCACATCAAACACGATGATGTTGGCGGGATTGCCAGGACCGTCGGTCGCGCCGGTGTCAACCACATAGCACTTCTTGAAGTCAGGAGAGAAGCAAATGCCGTTGGGACGACGCATGGGGCCTTCGGCTGCCACGGTGACCTTGCCATCGGGCGCAATACGGTAAACGCGTGTGGGCAGTTCGAACTCGGCCTTGTGGCCTTCATAGGGTCCCATGATGCCGTAGCCAGGGTCTGTGAAGTAGATAGAGCCATCAGGTGTGGTGGCGGCATCGTTGGGCGCGTTCAATTTTTTGCCGCCAAAGTTATCGCACAACACAGTCCATGTGCCATCGTATTCACGACGACGCACGCGGCGTGTGTCGTGTTCCATGGCGATCAAACGACCATGGGTATCTCGTGAGTGGCCATTGGAATAACCAGAATCTGATTGGTATGTGCTGACAGCACCGTTTTCTTCGTTCCAACGCAACACGCGGTTGTTAGGAATGTCGCTCCACAGCAAACAGCCCCAGTCACCCATCCACACGGGACCTTCACACCACAATGCGGCATCGTGGCCTTGGCCGTGCCAAATGCGTTGCAGTGTGGCATTGCCTTGGCGACCACTGAAGCGCTTGTCCAACACTTCGAAGGCAGGCTCGGGATAAGTGACGGGATGGTTGCCTGTCCAGTCACGGCCTTGCTGGAATTTGTCACTCGCACTGGCTGTGACAGTGGCGGTTGCAGCGGCTACGCCGGCGGCGGCACTGGCCAAAAATCCGCGACGTGCCAGGCTCATGGGCTTGGCGGAAGTATCTTGTGCATCCGTCACTGCTGCGGTGCTTGTGGTTTTTTCCATGCTGTTTCCTCAGTGGTTGAAAAAAGGTGAGGCCTGATCCTCTTTCTTTCCCATGGGTTCCACAATAAGCGTAAACCCCTTACTTTTCTGAGTTTATTTTTATTGTGATGAACAAGGACTGACAAAGAAAAAACCCCTGAGGCATTCGCGTCAGGGGCCCATCTATGAGGCTGTCAGCAGCCCCATTAAGAAAGATACTTCAGCCTTTTTTGGCGTAAGCGCTGCACCATCCTGCAGCAGCGACCTGTTTGCCAGCAAACAAGGGGCACATGCCTGCTTTGTCACCCGCTTTGCCTTGGAACAAAGCGCAATTGCCACAGTTTTGGGTAGCGGCGTGGGTGGGGTATTTCTTGGCGTCGACTTTGCTGGAATCAGCTTTGTATCCCATGGCGCCGGCTTGGGGATCGGTTTCGGCAACCATGTCAGCAGCCATGGCAACACGGCCAGCCAACAAAGCGGCGCTACCTGCGCTGATTTGGATAATGAATTCGCGACGACGGGTCATAAAAATCTCCGATGAAAGTTACCCCTAGGGGCGAAAATAAAGCCATGATTCTGACTCAGCTTTAGGGTTTTATCAAAACGCCATGGCCATACCCTAGGTTGACACTGGGATAAGGCTTTGCAAAGCTTGCACAAAAGGGCCGTTGAGGAGGATGGTGTCGTGGTTGAGCACGCCCGCCGCAGAAACCCATAATAAATAGGGAAAAACCAGCACTGAAGCCCACTTGGACTCGCGCCAAAGTCCCTGAATTAGCCAAACAATGCTTAACCATAGAAACAACCATTCCCACATGGCCCAATCAGGTCGGTGGAGGTGAAAGTAAAGATAGCTCCAAAAAATATTCAAAGCGCCGTTGTAAAGATACAGCCCAACCACTTTGGTACGCCCGCCTGCATGGGCTGCGCCATGCCATGCCAACCAAGCGCTGATGGCGCAAAGCGTGAAGATCAATGACCAAATAGCCCCAAAAGCCGCGTCTGGCGGCTTCCAATCGGGGTGTTTGAGCTGGAAATACCAAGGCCCTAAATCGGTTAGCAAATTGCCAATACCTGCAATGCCGAAACTGACTGAAAAGCACAGAGCCAAACTGCGCCAATGGGTTCGCCAATGGGGAGCCAAGCCATCGGGAGGAAAGTGGGGGTGAAGGTCTGAAGTCACGGAATACGCCTGTTTGAAGATTAAAAGATTAATTCGAGGGTTTTCCCGAATGTTCGCCCACCAAAAACAACCATAATGTCAACCTTGATTGACACATTCTTTGTCAATTCCCCTGAACGCCGACTTTTCACGAGCACACTGCATGACGGTCAACCTCAAGCAAGGCACTACGCAAGACGCCAGCATCCGAGTGGTGATTGTGACCATGGACACCCACCTCAACAGTGCGGCGGACAGAGCGCGGGGTGAGTTAAAGCGTTTGTTACCGCAGTTGTCCTTGAGCGTTCACGCCGCCTCGGAATTCTCTGTCTATCCCGAACATTTGGCGCAATGCAAATCAGCCATTGCCCAAGGCGACATCATCATTGTGACGATGTTGTTCATGGAAGACCACTTCTTACCTATTTTGGCCGATTTACAAGCCAGACGTGAACATTGCGATGCCATGGTCTGCGCCATGTCGGCGGGCGAGGTGGTGAAACTCACCCGCATTGGCAAGCTAGATATGTCCAAGCCGGCCAGTGGCCCCATGGCATTTTTGAAAAAAATGCGCGGCAACCCCAAAGACGACAGCGAAAAGGCCGCTGCGGGCGCCAAACAAATGAAAATGTTGCGCCGCATTCCGCAAATGCTGCGTTTCATTCCCGGCACTGCCCAAGATTTGAGGGCCTATTTTTTAACCTTGCAATATTGGTTGGGTGGCTCGCAAGAAAACATCCAAGGCATGGTGCATTACTTGGCAGACCGCTATGCCAGCGGCATGAAAGCGCGCAACAGCAAAGTCAAAGTTGTACCCCCGGTTGAATACCCCGAGGTGGGTATTTACCATCCCCGCATGAAGACGCGGTTGTCGGATCAACTCAGCGATTTGCCCACGGTGGTGGTGCCCCACAAAGCACGTGGGCGTGTTGGTCTGATACTGCTGCGCTCTTATTTGATTGCAGGCAACGCACAGCACTACGACGCGGTAATCGCCGCCATGGAAGTGCAAGGCTTGAATGTGGTGCCAGCTTTTGCTTCAGGCTTGGATTCACGCCCCGCTATTGATGCATTTTTCTTGAAAAATGGTCAAACCACGGTGGATGCGGTGGTGTCCTTGACCGGTTTTTCCTTGGTAGGTGGCCCCGCCTACAACGACGCCCATGCCGCCGAAGAAATTTTGGCCAAACTGGACGTACCCTATATCGCAGCCCACCCTGTGGAGTTCCAAACCTTGGACCAATGGGGCGGCTCCGACCGAGGCTTGCTGCCCGTCGAATCCACCATCATGGTGGCCATACCCGAACTGGATGGCTCCACCATTCCCATGGTGTACGGAGGTCGCCCCGGTGCGGATGGTGTCACCTGCACCGGTTGCCAACAACGCTGTACCTTCACCAAAGACCACAAGCAACAAGACATGTTCACCTGTACTGAACGCACCGCCATGTTGTCGGCGCGGGTGGGCAAATTGGTGGACTTGCGGCGTTCGCAGCGGGCCCAACGCAAAGTGGCCATGGTTATCTTCAACTTTCCACCCAATTCGGGCAACACCGGCACGGCGGCCTATTTGGCAGTGTTCGAGTCCTTGTACAACACCATGGTGGAGATGAAGGCACAAGGCTATACCGTGGATTTGCCCGAAAGCGTTGACGCTTTGCGCGAAGGCATTTTGTATGGCAACGCCAAGCAGTATGGCGCAGATGCCAACGTGCATACCCTGATACCCGCCGAGCAACACATTCGTCGCGAAAAATGGCTCACAGAAATTGAAGCCCAATGGGGCCCTGCGCCTGGCAAACAACTCACCAACGGCCAATCTATCTTTGTGATGGGCCAGCAGTACGGCAACCTGTTGGTGGCGGTTCAACCCTCTTTTGGATACGAAGGCGACCCCATGCGCCTGCTGTTCGAAAAAGGCTTTGCGCCGACCCATGCTTTTTCGGCTTTCTACCGCTACCTCAAAGAAGACTTCAACGCCAACGCGGTGCTGCACTTTGGTACCCATGGCGCTTTGGAATTCATGCCCGGCAAACAAAACGGCATGTCAGCGCTGTGCTGGCCAGACCGCATGATTGGCGAGTTGCCCAATTTCTACCTCTACGCCTCCAACAACCCCTCGGAAGGCGCCATCGCCAAACGCCGCGCTGCCGCCACTTTGGTCAGCTACCTCACACCGCCTGTGGCTGAGTCCGGCTTGTATGCTGGGCTGGCAGAGCTGAAAGTATCTATCGACCGTTGGCGTAGCCTTGACCTTGAACAAGAACACGAACGTGCCGAACTCATGGCTTTGGTGCAAGCGCAAGCGGCCGAACTCGATTTGGTCAGCCTCGAACCCGCATGGTGCCTCGACGCTGACGCCCCAAATGCAACTAACGCTGCCAAGCGCATTCAGCAGCTCGGCGCAGACATGCTGGAGTTGGAATACACCTTGATCCCCCATGGCTTGCACGTGGTGGGGCGGGCGCCTACGGAAAGCGAACGGGTGGACATGCTCATGGCCATGGCCGAAGCCAGCTACGAGGCCAAGCCCACACGCACTGCAATTGAAGCTTTGGTGGCAGGTACCCCGCCTGCCAAAGCCCTGTTACAAAGCGGGCTGGTAGACCCAGAAGCCCACCTTGATTTGTTTGACAAACTGGCCGATGCCAACCGGTTGATGCTGACCAACAGCGAGCTCAATGGCTTGATGGCTGCCATGGATGCGCGCTACATACGCCCAGCACCCGGTGGCGACATCATGCGCACTCCCGAGGTTTTGCCCACGGGACGCAACCTGCATGGTTTTGACCCCTTCCGCATTCCCAGCGCCTATGCGGTCAAGGACGGCGCTGCGCAAGCCGACAAACTCATCGCCCGTTACCAACAAGATGGCAACCCCTTGCCCGAGTCAGTGGCCATGGTTTTGTGGGGCAGCGACAACCTCAAAACCGAGGGTAGCCAAATCGCTCAGGTTTTGCGTTTGTACGGTGCCAAGCCCCGCTTTGACAGCTACGGGCGTTTGGTAGGTGCCAGCCTCATCCCATTGACAGAACTGGGCCGCCCGCGCATTGATGTGGTGGTCACCTTGTCGGGGATCTTCCGCGACTTGATGCCCTTGCAAATCAAACTCATCGCCGAAGCCGCCTTGCTGGCTGCGCAGGCCGATGAATCGCCAGAAGACAACTATGTACGCAAACACGCCTTGGCCTACCAAGCCGAACATGGTTGCGACTTGGAAACTGCTGCTTTGCGGGTGTTTGGCAACGCCGATGGCGCCTACGGCTCCAACGTGAACAACTTGGTGGAAAACGGCGGTTGGGAAGACGAGGACGAACTCGCCAAAACCTACAGCCAACGCAAAGGCTTTGCCTATGGCGTGAGTGGCAAACCCACGCAACACAATGGCTTGCTGAAAAGCGCTTTGGCCGATGTGCAACTCACCTACCAAAACTTGGACTCGGTAGAACTCGGTGTTACCACGGTAGACAACTATTTCGACACCTTGGGTGGCATCACCCGTGCGGTGCGTCAAGCCAAAGGTGGCGTGGACACCCCGGTTTACATCGGCGACCAAACCCGTGGCGACGGCACGGTACGCAGCCTGTCCGAGCAAGTGTCTTTAGAAACCCGTACCCGCATGCTCAACCCCAAGTGGTACGAAGGCATGTTGGCGCATGGCTACGAAGGTGTGCGTCAAATCGAGGTGCACATCACCAACACCATGGGCTGGTCGGCCACCACTGGCCAAGTACAGCCTTGGGTCTACAAACAGCTGACCGAAACCTTTGTGCTCAACGCCGAAATGCGCGACCGCATGGCACGCCTCAACCCCACCGCCTCTGCACGTTTGGCCAACCGCCTCATCGAAGCCTCGGACCGCGCCTACTGGCAACCCGACGCAGACATGATGGACCGTTTACGCCAAGCCAGCGAAGAACTGGAAGACCGCCTTGAAGGTGTTTTTGAGAGCAGCGCTTCCTAACACCCTACTTTGTCAGCAGTGCCCCGAGCGGCGCATTGCTTAAGATCACCTTATGGCTATTCCCTTCCCCTTCTCTGCCATCGTCGGCCAAGACGATATGAAACTCGCCATCCAAATCGTGGCCATCGACCCCAAGGTCGGCGGCATTTTGGCGTTGGGCGACCGAGGCACTGGCAAGTCCACCGCAGTGCGTGCCTTGGCCGATTTGCTCCCCCCTTTGCAAGTGGTGATGGGCTGTCGCTACGGTTGCGACCCTGCCAGCAGCGGTGCCACCTGCACCGATTGCGCCAGCCTCAAATCCGCAGGCAAACGCCCCAAAAGCGAAACCCGCCCGGTACCCGTGGTCGATTTGCCGCTAGGCGCCAGCGAAGACCGCGTGGTTGGTGCGCTGGATTTAGAAAAAGCCCTCAGTCAAGGCGTGAAAGCCTTTTCACCGGGTCTGCTGGCGCAGGCCAACCGTGGTTTTTTGTACATCGACGAGGTCAATTTGCTGGAAGACCATTTGGTCGATTTGCTGATTGACGTGGCAGCCTCAGGTGAAAACGTGGTCGAGCGAGAAGGCCTGTCGGTACGCCACCCAGCCCGCTTTGTGTTGGTGGGCAGTGGCAACCCCGAAGAAGGCGAATTGCGTCCGCAGTTGCTGGACCGTTTCGGTTTGTCGGTAGAGGTACGCACACCGCAAGACATTGATCAACGCATTGCCGTCATCAAGCGCCGTGATGCATTTGAGCGTGACCCGCAAGGTTTTCGCGATGAATGGGCTATGCACAACAATGCCCTGCGTGAGCACATTGTGAAAGCACGCAAACTGCTGGACAAAGTCAAGGTCGGCGACGAGCTGTTGCGCTTGTGCGCGCAGTTGTGCCAAGCGCTGGGCACCGATGGTTTACGCGCCGAACTCACCCTGATGCGTGCCTGCCGTGCGCTGGCCGCCATGCAAGGCCACAAAGCCGCCACCCCCGCGCATTTGCGTACCGTGGCGCCCATGGCGCTGCGCCACCGGCTGCGCCGCAACCCCTTAGACGACACAGGTTCTGGCACCCGCGTTGACCGCGCCCTTGCCGAGGTGCTGGGCACGTGAACCTGGCTTGGGACGACGCGCTGTGGGCGCTGGCGGCCTTGCATATCGACCCCGTGGGTTTACGTGGCATTTGGTTACGCGCCCCGCATGGTCCGGTGCGTGACGAGTGGTTGTCTTTGCTGCAACATCTGCGCCCTGGGGTAAGACGCTTACCCAACCATATCGACAGCGAACGCCTGTTAGGTGGCTTGGATTTAAGCGCCACACTGAACACCGGTCGTCCCATCACCCAAGCCGGTCTGTTGGCGCAGTCTGACCAATCCTTGTTGGTGGCACCTATGACCGAACGCATGGCACCTGAGGCGGCGGCAATTGTGGCGCAGGTGCTCGACAACGGCCTTGTCACGCCGCATGGCGGCGGCGAATCCCAACAGGCTTGCTTGGGTCTTGTGGCTTTGGATGAGGCTTTGGAAGATGAAACCCCCATGGCGGAGTGCTTGCAAGAGCGTCTTGGTATCTGGCTGGATTTGCGGCACTTGGGCAGACAAGAAGAGGCCAGCGATGAGGTCTTGGGTGTGATTGGCGTGCTGTGCAGCCCCGGTGACGAAGCCGAGCATGAGCGCCAAAGCGTATTGAAACGTTTGCGCACACTGCGCTTGAATGACCTACAAATACAAGCCATTACCCAAATGGGACTGGCCATGGGCATCGCCAGCCTGCGCGGACCTTTGGCCTGTGTACGGCTGGCCTGTGTGCTGGCTGCGCTGCGTGAAAGCGATGCCGTGGAAGACATCGATCTGGGCCGTGCTGCCCGTTTGTGCCTGACACCTCGTGCTACCCAGTTGCCGGCACCGGCCGAGCAAGAAGCGCCGCCTGAACAAGCTGAAGAGCCACAAGAGCCGCCGCCTGAGGAGGAAAGCGCACCACCCGATCCAGAGCCGCCCTCTGAGTCCCCTGAAGATGACGCCTTGCCGCAAGAGATGGCTGAGTTGTTGTTAGAGGCAGCCTTGGCCACCTTGCCACCCGATGTGTTGGCGCAATTGGCCAACCACAGCGCCACCCGCATACAAGGTGGCGGCCAAAGCCGAAGTGGTGCTTTGCGACACAGCCGCAGCCGTGGTTCACCTTTACCGCCTCGTCCAGGCTTGCCGCGCCAAGGCGCACGTTTGCATGTGTTGGCCACATTGGGACACGCGGCGCCTCGCCAAAAGTTACGCGCGCCTGCGGGATTGGCTCAGGGGCAAGCCAGTCGTTTGGCGATTCGGGCTGAAGACTTCCATATTCACCGCTTTGCCGAGCGCACCCAAACCTGTTTGATTTTTGCCATCGACGCCTCCGGCTCCGCGGCGCTGCACCGCTTGGCCGAGGCCAAGGGCGCGGTAGAGTTGCTGTTGGCGCAGTCATATGCAAGGCGCGACCAGGTGTGCGTAGTGGGTTTTCGCGGTACTCAAGCCGAGGTGTTGTTGCCCCCTACCAAGTCACTGGTTCGCGCCAAACGAAGCTTGGCGGGTTTGCCAGGTGGTGGTGGCACACCCCTGCCCCATGCGATGAAATTGGCGCTTGAACTGGCCTTGCAACAGCGCCGCTTGGGCGTCACTCCCAGCCTGGTCATGCTGTGCGATGGCCGCGCCAATGTCAGCTTACAAGGCAGCGGTGGACGCGCTCAGGCCTTGCAAGAGTCCTTGTTTCTGGCCAATGCCTGGCGAGCCCATGGTTTGCAAAGCATTTGGATTGACACCTCAGCCCGCCCCGAACCCCAAGCCGAACAAATCGCACTGGCCATGGGCGCCCGCTACGTACCGCTGCCCCAAGCCAACAGCCAACGAATGGCACAAGTGGTGCAGGCTGCCTCGGGGTGACATGGACTGGCAAGCGCATCGCCACCATTGGCCGCATGCTGATCGCAGCCGGTTTGTAGAGGCTGGCGGGGTGCGCTGGCATGTACAGCAAGCGGGCTCACAAGGACCCCGGGTCTTACTCATCCATGGCACGGGTGCATCTGGCCACACATGGCGCGATCTGTTGTTGCCACTGGCCGAACACGCACAGGTGTGGGCGGTGGATTTGCCGGGGCATGGTTTCAGTTCGCTGGCGGTAGGTGCAGGCATGTCCATGCGCGGCATGGCCGACAGCCTGCATTTGCTGATGCAAACACTGGGGGTGAGCGTCGATGTGTTCATCGGGCACTCGGCTGGTGCGGCCATTGCGGCACGCATGGTGGTCGACCATGCGCTGACACCTAAGGTATTGGTTGGTATCAATCCCGCTTGGTTGCCACTGCCAGGTTTGGCAGGTTTGCTGTTTCCACCCACCGCCAAACTGCTGGCCCTCACCCCTTTTGTGCCGCAATGGTTTGCCAAGCAGGCCAGCGCGCCCGATATGCTGGATAAATTGCTAGACGGCACAGGCTCGGTGTTAGACGCGAGTGGCAAAGCGCTTTACGCCGAATTGGTGAGCGACCCCGAGCACGCCCAGGGCGCTTTGAAAATGATGGCCGCATGGGATTTGTCGGTCGGCTATGCCATGCTGCGACAGTTGCGTTGCCCGGTGCGTATTTTGGTCGGCAAGAACGACCGCGCCGTGCCACCCGCACAAGCCCAACAAGCACTGTCTTTGCTGTCTGACGGGCGCGTGGACAGTTGGTCTGGGTATGGGCATTTGGTCCATGAGGAAGCGCCCATGAAATGCGCGGCGTTTTTACAAGAGTTTGCTTCGCTACGCTCGCAATGAGGTCATTACGAGGAGCGAAGCGACGAAGCAGTCAAGTCTTGGCCATGCCCATCAAGTGCGCCATGTCCTTGAAGAAAATCTTCACATGCGCCATGGGTTTTTTGCGCTCGAGTTTTTTGTTCATGTACGAGTCAAACGTGAGTTTTTGCACGTCTTTGTCTTCGCACATCTTCACAAAACTTTCGCGGCGTTTGTCGGTGCTGTACCAAAAATACTGCATGATGCCCAGCACAAAAAACACGGTGCCATGGTCTTTCATAAAGCGTTTACGCGCTTGCTTCAAGACGGCTGGATTGCGTTGCACCAAACATTCATGGACGGCATCCGCCGCCAACCTGCCGCCCAGCATGGCGTAGTAAATGCCCTCGCCAGATGCAGGTGCCACCACGCCAGCGGCATCACCGGCCAAGACCACATCGCGGCCGTTGTCCCAACGCGGCAAAGGCTTCATAGGCAAGGGCGCACCTTCACGGCGCAACACGGTGGCGTGCTGCAAGCCTGCTGCATCGCGTAAACGTCCCACGGCACCTCGCAAGGAAAAGCCTTTGTCGGCGCTGCCTGTGCCCACGCTCATGGTGTCGCCATGGGGAAACACCCAGCCGTAGAAATCGGGCGACAAACTGCCTCGGTAATACACATCGCAGCGTGAGGGGTCTGACTCGGTTTGCACCATGTCCTCAGGTGTTTTCACAATCTCGTGGTAAGCGAAGACATACTTGGTTTTTTCTGCACCGGGTACGGCTTGACGCGCCACTTCCGAGCGAGCGCCATCTGCGCCAATGATGCAGCGTCCACGCACACTGGCGGCTTTTTCCAAGCCATCGTCGGTTCGGATGGTGAAGTGCACACGGCTGACGCCATCGTCATCGCGGCTGAGTTTGTCAAAAATGCCTCGCTGCCTGACTGCGCCGTGGTTTTCGGCACGTACACGCAACCATTCGTCAAACTGGTCACGGTTGACCATGCCGACAAAGCCGCCCTCGATAGGAATGTCCACTTTCTTGTCTTTGGGCGAAACCATGCGTGCGGCCCGCGCTTTGGCAACCAACAATTCATCAGGTATCTCAAAGTCTTTGATGAGGCGCGGCGGTATCGCGCCGCCACAAGGCTTGATGCGCCCTTGTCGGTCCAGCAACAATACGTGCCGCCCGAGTTTGGCCAAGTCGTCTGCTGCGGTGGCGCCAGCCGGCCCGCCACCCACCACCACCACGTCATACGTCAAGATGTGCATAAGTTTGCTCCAGAAGAGATGGGGTCAAAGAAACCCAATGTTGGGGTGCGTTGCGCCACGCAAAAGCACTGACCATCATGCCGGCCACCAGCAAGGGCACGCCAAAAGCGCTGAGGCTTAGCGCGCGGTGTACAGGGTCGCGCATGAAGCGCATCATCAAAGGGGTTTGCGCATAAATCAGCAGCAAAACGGCAACGGCATAGGGCAACAAACCCCAGGCCAGCAACAAAGCCACTACCACGAACTGGGGCAGCAACATCACCCAACACGCGGTGCCCGCCGCGCGCTTGACCCCCAGTTGCACCGGCAGCGACCACACACCCATTTGGCGATCGCCCTCGATGGCTTTGAAGTCGTTCAAGGTCATGATGCCGTGTGCCGCCAAGCTGTAAAGCAAAGCCAAGGTAATGATGTGGGCATCCGGCATGGCACCCCCCAGCATGACCGCCGCACCGGTGATCCATGCCAAGCCCTCGTAGCTGAGCGCACAAGCTGCATTGCCAACCCAACCGTCTTGTTTGAAGCGAAAAGGGGGGGCGCTGTAAGCCCATGCCAGCGCCAGCGCCAGCAAAGTGGCACGAAAAGCCCATGTGCCTAATTGCCATGCCCAAAGAAGTGACAACACGGTCCACGCGATGGCGATGTACAAGCCCCAGCTCCCCGGAATACGCCCAGAAGGTATGGGTCGCTGGGGTTCGTTGATGGCGTCTACGTGGCGATCAAACCAGTCGTTGACCGCTTGACTGCATGCGCAAACCATGGGACCCGCCAACACCACTCCGCTAAGGACCAGCGCCCAGTGGTCAGCCAGCGACTGCCCAGACGACACCGCACCGCAGGCAAACGCCCACATGGGCGGGAACCAGGTAACAGGCTTGAGAAGCTGTAACACTGCGGAAGGTTGGGGAAGGGCCATACCCCCATTTTTCATTTGACAACCCCAAATGTCAATCTAAGTTGACGCTTTTAAGGCCTACCCTAGGGTTTACTCTGACTCGCCTTCAGTCACCATGCCATAGCGGTGCAATTTCACATAAAGGCTTTGGCGCGACAAGCCCAGCATTTCTGCTGCGGATGCACGGTTATTTTGGGTCAACTCCAACGCCGCTTGAATACACATGCGCTCAATCATGGTGCTGGTTTCGCCCACAATTTCTTTCATGGGCATGCGACCGACCAACTGCGACAACTGCGCCACTGAGTCGGCCATGCCTCCCCCCACAGGCAAACTGTCGCGGGCGCGGTTGTTGGAGAGTTCATGGAAGAAAAAGCCATAGGTGGGGTCATCGCCATTCAAAGTAACGGCAGAAATATCCACAGGAATCAGCACACCCACCATGCTTCGCAAATCCGTGGCGAAACTGCGCAAAGTTCGCGATTGACGCAAATTGGTCAAGAGCACGCCCAAATCAACGCCGCCTCTGGCCAGCCAATCTTCTAAGCTCTTATTGACCAACATGGTGTGCGAAGCCACACCTACCATGCTGCAAAACTCGGGGTTGCTGGCCAACACGGTGCCCATGCGATCGGCCACCACAAACCCCACGGGGGCTTGATCCAAGGCATGGTGGAACCAATGAATGACGGGGGTTTCCGTTTGGCTGGTTTGCAAAACGCTGAGGGCTTGAAGGCGCAACAGGTATTGCGGACCACCTTCTTGCACGAACACTGAGACATGCAAATTGCAATCGCGATCGGCCTTGAGGTAGCGCACCCGCCCCGACTCCATGCGACCTGTGGTTTGTGCTTGGCGAAGCACAATATCCAAAGCCTCCCGTTTGGATGGGTCGAACAATTGCGCCACATCTGTACCAGGCAATTTGCGATTCAGGTCTTTGAACAGCAACTGCGCCGCATTGTTGGCTTCCATGACGCGTCGTTGCGCCACATCCACCACCATCATGGGATCAGCGACTGACTCGAACAACAACCGGTAACGCGCTTCCATGTGACGCAAGCGCAAAAAGTCCCGTTCCATGGACTGGTGGGCTTCGACCAAGCGACCTTGCATTTGCGAGACGTTGCTTAAATCGCGGCAAAACATCCATACCGTGTTGTCTTTGTCTTGGGGCAACAAGCTGACTTGCAAAGGCAGGTCTTGGCCTTGCGGCGTGATGAAATTCAAGTGGCGCCATACCGGTGCATCGGCCTTGCCAACCAAGTCCCAAATAGATTTGAATTTTTCTTGACTGTCAAAACTGATGAAGTCTTGCAAAGGTTTGCCAGCCCACTCTGCTGGCTTCAAAGCCTGCAAATCCTTCCCAAAAACAGACACCTCCATCAACTGTGATTGCGCATCCAGCACCATGAGCATGTCAACTATGGCTGGCAGCAGTCGCTGTAAATGAGAGGGGGTCAGTTCAGGTGTGTTCAAAGCGGTCAGAAGGCTAAAGTCTTTAAAGCGGAAACGGTGACAAGGGCCAAACCTTCTGGCAAATACAGGTAAGCTTCCATTTAAGACCCGCATATTCTATGCTTGGGCTAGCGTCGCCTCTCTTCATCACAAAACCACCAGGTCCGACGTTTTCGCTTGATTGACTCGCGCTTGTTCAACCTGTTGCATCGCCATCAACTGGGCTTGATCTGCGTGTACGCTTGAAAAATCAGCACCCAACCACTGGGCCAATTGGGGGTGTTTGATCAGCATAGGGCCACCTACCATGACCAACAATGCTTTGTTAAGCGAGGACTGTCGCAAGCTGCTGATCAGTTGCTTGAGATATGCAAAACGCCGCTCGTCCGACACCGATAAGCCCACGATATCAATGGCGCTAGACGCGACCGCTGTCAACATATCCGCTTCGCGCCAATTTGAGCCACCAACCACCTGCCAGCCATAGCGTTTGAAGTACTCCGACAGAATAAGCAGGCCCAAAGAATGATGTGAACTCGGGGTGTTGACCAGCAAGGCCGTGAAGTTGGCCGGCGCCACAGATTTGGGCCCTGACAACACAAATTCGGGGCTGAGGTAGTAGACCAATTCTTGCAACCGGTAGCTGGCTTGGGTGACCGCCACAAAATCGATGTCTTCTTGCGCCCACCAATCATGAAACAAGCGTGCCGCATTCGGAATGGTTTGCAAAAACAGCGTCTCCAAACCGCTTCCCTGTCCGAATATGTTCAAGACACAGGTTTCGACCGCATGCGCCTCACGCGATAAACAGGCCTTGGCCAAGCGCTGACTTTGCAACAAAACCAAGGCGCCATCGGCAGGCTCAACCGCCGAATGGTGCAGCAATTGCGGGATCACAAGCTGCTGAAGCGCCATGTGAATGGGCGCAAACATCGCCTGTCTTTGATCAGAATTCATGTCGTATATCTCGCCCTGGAATGTTCACAGCATGCAAAAGCCGTTCAAGTGTCATATTTTTTGGACACATTGAACCTAGGGAAAACCCCATTAATGTCATTATTAAATAACGTCAATTTAAGTTGACACTATTGCCATAGCCCTCTAAAGTCAATCGACTCCGAAATAAACCCATGAACCCAGCTTCAGCCACCACCGTTATCAGCGCCGGCTTGTACACGCCGGAAGAACGTGTGCGCCGCGACAACACCATTTGGACGCCGGTGCAAGGCTTTTTGGCGGCTTTTCAGTTCATCGTGTTTGGCATCAGCGTGTGTTTGATCACCCGCTACATGGTCACTGGTCAGGGCGAAAGCTTGGCGGTGTGGTCGGTGGTTTTCAAGACCTTGGTGCTCTACACCATCATGGTCACAGGCTCCATCTGGGAAAAGGTGGTGTTCGATAAGTGGTTGTTTGCCAAATCTTTTTTCTGGGAAGACGTGTTCAGCTTCATCGTGCTGGGCCTGCACACAGCCTATTTGTGGGCGCTTTTCACGGGCGGCATGACCACCCGCGATCAGCTTTGGTTGGCGCTGGCGGCCTACACAGCCTATGCCATCAATGCAGGTCAATTCCTCTGGAAGCTCAAAGCAGCCCGTATCCAAGAGCGGGCCACCTTGGCTTTGCAACAGGAGCTGGCCGCATGAATGCCGTCATTCCCATCCGAAGCGATGCTGCTGGCTGCGGCGACCCTAGCGTACGCACAGAAAAAGGCCAGCGCGAGGTGTTTTGCGGTTTGACTGGCATTATTTGGTTGCACCGCAAAATCCAAGATGCGTTCTTTTTGGTGGTGGGCTCACGCACCTGCGCCCACCTGATCCAATCGGCGGCAGGCGTGATGATTTTTGCCGAACCGCGATTTGGCACCGCCATCATTGATGAGCGTGATTTGGCTGGCTTGGCTGACTGCAACGACGAGCTCGACAAGGTCGTGCACAAATTGCTCAGTCGTCGCCCTGACATACGCACTTTGTTCTTGGTGGGTTCTTGCCCATCCGAAGTCATCAAACTGGATTTGTCACGTGCGGCCGAACGTTTAAGCCGTGTACATAACCCCACGGTACGGGTGTTGAACTACTCGGGCAGCGGCATCGAAACCACCTTCACCCAAGGCGAAGACGCGTGCTTGAACGCATTGGTTCCCCTCTTGCCCACCTTGCCAGCGGGCAGCGCTAAACGCCTCTTGGTGGTGGGCACTTTGGCCGATGTGGTCGAAGACCAAATGCGGCGACTGCTGGCCGATATGGGCATCACAGCGGTAGATTTTTTTCCACCCCGCAACAGCACCGAACTGCCTGAAATAGGCGTAGATACACGTTATTTGCTGGCCCAGCCTTTTTTGGCTGACACCTCCTTGGCACTTGAATCGCGGGGTGCCCAACGCTTGTCTGCCCCCTTCCCTTTAGGTGCCGAGGGCACCACCGCCTGGTTGCAAGCCGCAGCTTCCGCATGGGGCGTGGACCAAGACGAATTCGATGCCGTTACCCGTGCACCTCGCCAACGCGCAGAAGCCGCGCTGGCTCGCCAGAAAGTGCATCTGGAGGGCAAAAAAATCTTTTTCTTTCCCGACTCCCAACTGGAAATCCCTTTGGCGCGGTTTCTCAGTCGTGAGTTGGGCATGGTGCTGGATGAAATCGGCACCCCCTACCTTCACCGGAAATTGATGACAGAAGAACTGGCGCTGCTGCCGGCTGGCACGCACATCACTGAAGGTCAGCATGTGGAAAACCAACTTGACCGATGCCACGCCGCTGCGCCCGATTTGGTGGTGTGTGGGCTGGGACTGGCCAACCCTCTCGAAGCCCAAGGCTTGACCACCAAATGGGCCATTGAGTTGGTCTTTACCCCTATCCAAGGTTACGAACAAGCCGCCGATTTGGCTGAATTGTTCAGCCGCCCCTTGCGTCGTCGCATCAAACTGGCTGCATAAGGCACACCATGCAACTCACCCTCTGGACATACGAAGGCCCGCCTCACATTGGCGCCATGCGTGTGGCCACGGCCATGACGGATGTGCATTACGTGTTGCACGCGCCACAAGGCGACACCTATGCCGATCTGTTGTTCACCATGATCGAGCGTTTGCCACGCCGTCCGCCCGTCACCTACACCACCTTCCAAGCCCGCGATTTGGGCGGCGACACCGCCGAATTGTTCAAAACTGCTGCGCGTGAAGCCAACGAGCGCTTCAAACCCAATGCCATGTTGGTAGGTGCTTCTTGCACGGCCGAACTGATCCAAGACGACCCCGGTGGTTTGGCGCTGGCTTTGAACCTGCCCATTCCTGTCGTCCCCCTGGAATTGCCCGCTTACCAGCGCAAAGAAAACTGGGGCGCTTCAGAAACTTTTTACCACTTGGTCCGCGCCTTGGTTCCCGCTGGTAACCAGCGCACACCGCTTGAAGGCCGCACACCCACTTGCAATATCTTGGGGCCCACCGCTTTGGGTTTCAGACACCGCGACGATACAAAAGAAATCCGCGCCTTGCTCGAAGAGTTGGGTATCCACGTGAACGTGGTCGCGCCATTGAACGCCAGCGTGGCTGAAGTGCGCCGCTTGGGTGAAGCCGATTTCAACGTGGTGCTCTACCCCGAGCTGGGCCGTACCACCGCCCAATGGCTGCAGCGCAACTGCGCACAACCCTTCACCCAAACCATTCCCTATGGTGTCAATGGCACCTTGGATTTCATCCAGGAAGTACGCACGCTGGCAGGCCTGACTGGCCGTGGCAAAACCTTGGCTGATTACAGCCAAGACTCACGTGCCAAGTGGTATGCCAAATCGGTGGACTCCACCTACCTCACCGGCAAGCGTGTGTTTGTGTTTGGGGACGCCACCCATGCCATTGCGGCCGCACGTGTTGCCCACCAAGAAATGGGCTTTGAGGTGGTGGGCTTGGGTACTTACAGCCGTGAATTCGCTCGCGAAGTACGCGACGCAGCCAAACTCTACGGTATTGAGGCCTTGATCACCGACGACTATTTGGAAGTCGAAGACGCGGTCAAAGCCTTGCATCCCGAGTTGCTGCTGGGTACCCAAATGGAGCGCCACATTGCCAAACGTCTAGGCGTGCCCTGTGCAGTCATTTCTGCGCCCATGCATGTGCAGGATTTCCCTGCACGTTATGCACCCCAAATGGGCTTTGAAGGTGCCAATGTCTTGTTTGACACCTGGGTGCACCCCCTGATGATGGGCTTAGAGGAACACCTATTAGGTATGTTCCGTGAGGACTTCGAATTTCACGACGGTGCGGCGCCATCGCACCTGGGCTCTGGCCATGGCATGCCTGGCAAGCTTGCCGTGCCCGTGGTCGAACCAGCCTCCAGCGCCTCCTCAGACCGCATTGAGTTGCCCTTACCTGCCAGTGTGGGCGCTGAAACAGTGGCAAGCAATGAAAGCAGTTGGGCACCTGAAGCAGAAAAGGAACTCAAAAAAATCCCGTTTTTTGTACGCGGTAAAGCCCGTCGCAATACCGAAATTTTTGCCCGTGAACGCGGTGTCTCACGCATCACGGTGGAAACCATGTACGAAGCCAAGGCTCATTTCAGCCGCTGAAGTCCCACAGGAGTAGCTCCATGATCGAAACCGCCAGCATCCCCGTCAGCCAAATCAAACGTGGCGGACGCCCCGACGGCGAGGGCAGTGTGCAAGTGCAACTCGACCCCAGCGTCAAGATCGGCAACGCCAAGGTCTTTGCCATTTACGGCAAAGGCGGCATTGGCAAAAGCACCACGTCTTCCAACCTGTCGGCGGCCTTTTCCAGGCTGGGCAAGCGGGTGCTGCAAATTGGCTGTGACCCCAAGCACGACAGCACCTTCACACTCACCAAAAAAATGCTGCCCACGGTGATCGATGTGCTGGAAACCGTGGACTTCCATGCCGAAGAGCTGCGCGTGGAAGACTTTGTGTTTGAAGGCTATAACGGTGTGATGTGCGTCGAGGCCGGTGGCCCGCCCGCAGGCACCGGCTGCGGCGGCTATGTGGTCGGGCAAACCGTCAAACTCCTGAAAGAGCACCATTTGCTGGAAGACACCGACGTGGTCATCTTCGATGTGCTGGGCGACGTGGTCTGCGGTGGTTTTGCCGCCCCCTTGCAGCACGCCGACCGTGCGCTCATCGTCACCGCCAACGACTTTGACTCCATCTTCGCCATGAACCGCATCGTGCAAGCCATTGGTGCCAAGTCGAAAAACTACAACGTGCGCTTGGGCGGCGTCATCGTCAACCGCAGCGACGCCACCGACCAAGTGGACAAATTCAATGCGGTCACCGGTTTGAAAAACATGGCGCACTTCCCCATGCTGGACGAAATCCGCAAAAGCCGTTTGCAGAAATGCACCATGTTTGAACTGGAAGCCACGCCCGCCATCAAGGCGGTGCAAGACGAGTACATGCGTTTGGCTGCAGCCTTGTGGGCCGGCTCCGACCCGCTGCCCTCGGTGCCCATGAAAGACCGCGATATTTTTGATTTGTTGGGATTTGACTGAGATGAACCAAGCCAGTTACGTCGAGCGCCGCGGCGAAATAGAACACTATTTCGACCGCACCGCCGCCAAAGCCTGGGAGGTGCTGACCTCCAATGCGCCGGTGGGGCGCATCCGCGCCACCGTGCGCAAAGGCCGTGACGAAATGCGCCACACGCTGCTGTCGTGGTTGCCCGAAGACATGCGCGGCCTGCGCTTGCTCGACGCCGGTTGCGGCACCGGTGCTTTGGCGCAAGAAGCCATGTTGCGCGGTGCCGAGGTGCTGGCCATCGACCTCTCGCCCACCTTGGTCAATTTGGCCCGCGAACGCCATGCCCAAGACCTGCTCACCAACCCCACGCTCAGCACCAAGGGTGGCAGCATCACGTTTTTGGCGGGTGACATGCTCTCGGCTGAACATGGCGAGTTCGACCATGTGGTGTGCATGGATTCACTCATCCACTACGACACCCAAACCATTGCCAACGCCATCGAATCTTTGACCCAACGCACCCGCCAGTCGGTGCTGTTCACCTTTGCGCCGCACTCGCCCTTGCTGGCCGTGGCGCATGCCATGGGCCGCTTGTTCCCACGCACCGACCGTTCACCGCAACTCTCACCTACCCGCAAATCCACTTTGCACGTGTACATCGAGCGTGCAGTGCGCGAGCGCGGCTGGCGCCCGGGCCACATGCAGCGTGTTTCCAGCGGTTTTTACACCTCGCAAGCCTGGGAGTGGAAGCGCACATGAAACTGGCTTTTCGTCCCCCTGCATGGATGCAATCCATCATGGTGCAGTACGTGCCGTTTGCCGATGCCGCATCGGCTGAACTGCCTTTGGGACGCATGTTTCGCTTGGCCATGTTCCAACTCTCCATAGGCTTGACCATGGCCTTGTTGGTGGGCACTTTGAACCGCGTGATGATTGTGGAGTTGCAAGTACCCGCAGCTTGGGTGGCCATATCTGTGGCTTTACCGTTGGTATTTGCACCTTTGCGAGCGCTGATTGGTTACCGCAGTGACACCCACCCCTCGGCGCTGGGATTGCGTCGCATTCCCTATATGTGGATGGGCAGTTTGCTGATGTTTGGCGGCTTGGCCATCATGCCGTTTGCACTCATGAACCTCAGCGAACCTCGTGAAGGTTATGTGTTGATCGGACGCATAGGCGCTGTTTTGTCGTTTTTGTTGGTGGGCGCCGGTATGCAAATCACCCAGACCGCTGGCTTGGCATTGGCCACTGATGTTGCACCCGAAGACAAGCGCCCCCGCGTGGTGGCTTTGCTTTACGCCATGTTGCTGCTAGGTCTTATCTTGGGCAGTACTTTGCTGAGCCTAAGCCTGGTGAACTTCTCACCACTTCGGCTCATACAAGTGGTGCAAGGCTGTGCCAGTTTGGTCATTTTCATCAACCTTATTTCTTTGTGGAAACAAGAGGCGCGGGGTGCCCAACGCGGTGCCCGTGAGCCAGACGGCTTTTCACACAACTGGCGTGTTTTCATCGCTGTTCCGCACATGAAACGCTTTTTATGGACTGTGGGCCTGGGCTCGGCCGCTTTCAGCATGCAAGACATCGTGCTCGAACCCTATGGCGGTCAAATTTTGGGTTTGGGCGTGGGTTCGACAAGCAGTCTGACTGCGTTAAGTGCCGGTGGCGCTTTGCTGGCGTTTGCGCTCTCAGCACGCATATTGCGCTATATCGACGCGGTGCGTTTGTCAGCCATCGGGGCATTATTGGGTTTGCCTGCATTTGCATGTGTGATTTTTTCTGCGCCTTTGGGTTCTGCACTGATGTTTCAAACGGGTGCGGCATTGATTGGTTTGGGTGGCGGCTTGTTTTCTGTGGGCATGTTGCTCACTGCCATGGAAATGACCCACTCTGACCATGCGGGCATGGTCTTGGGTGCTTGGGGTGCAGTGCAAGCCACCTCCTCGGGTTTGGCCATGGCCTTGGGTGGCGTAGCCCGCGATGTCGTCGGTGCACTGGCCACTCAAGGCCGTCTGGGCGAGGTACTTGTATCGGATGTCACGGGCTACAACTTTGTGTTTCAGACCGAAATGGTCATGATGTTTGTGGTGTTGATTGCTTTGGGTCCATTGGTCAGCCGTCGGCCGGCTTTGACACCCAAGGCAACAGGTTTAGGACTGGCAGAACTGCCAGGTTGAATGTTTTTTTAAGGCGCACTTCAAGGAGACTTGCCATGGGAACAGGTGCTATTACCCAGTATGTAGACGTTGCACAAATTGTGCTGTACATGTTTTGGGCTTTTTTTGCGGGATTGATCTACTACCTCTTGCGTGAGAACCACCGCGAGGGCTATCCCATGGACAACGGCCACTTGGAAGGCGGCCCTGTACAAGTGGGTTGGCCTGTGCCTGATCCCAAGGTCTTCAAACTGGCCGATGGCCGTGAAGTACTTGCACCCGACTTCAACCGTGTGGATGGCAGTTACTCTGCACAACCCACACACCGGTTTTTAGGGGCCCCTCTCGAGCCTGTGGGCGACCCTTTGTTGGCAGGTGTGGGTCCTGGTGCTTGGGCTGCACGTGCAGATGAGCCTGACCTTTACCACGGAAACCATATCAAGATCGTGCCCTTGCGTATCGCTGCCGACCACGGTGTGATGTCACCCGACGTTGACCCACGCGGTTTGCCTGTGTATGGCGCAGACAAACAACAAGCCGGAACTGTCAAAGACCTGTGGATAGACCGTGCTGAACTGATGTTCCGCTATTTAGAGGTCAGCTTGAAGACGGGTGAGACCGTGTTGTTGCCCATGACCTTCTCGCGCATCAAGTCCAGCGGTGTGTTTGTGAGCGCAGTCTTGGCTTCGCAGTTTGCCAATGTGCCTAAAACCAAAAGCACCGAACAAATCACTTTGTTGGAAGAAGAAAAAATCACCGCCTACTATGGTGCAGGCACCTTGTACGCCACACCTGAACGCCAGGAGCCCCTGTTTTGAACATCAACCCGCACCACGAACACGAATTCGAGGCAGCGCCTGGGCTGCCCGAACCCTTGCCTGCCAACGAACGGTTGTTGTGGCAAGGCGCACCGCAATGGCGTCTGGTGGCTGTGCATGTGTTTCATGTGCGCACACTGGCTTGGTATTTCGCTGCCATGATGTTGTTGCAAGCCACCTATTTGCTGGGTGAGCCTGAACCGCATGTGTTCAAACCTTTATTGCTCAGCCTGGTGCTCAGTGTCATGGCGTTGAGCATTCTCAGCCTCATGGCTTGGTTGACTGCACGTACCGCCTTGTACACCTTGACCAATAAGCGTGTCGTGATGCGCATCGGTGTGGTGTTGACGCTGACCTTCAATTTGCCTTTGCGCATGTTGGCGGGAGCCTCTTTGAAAACCCACAGCGATGGCACGGGTGACATTGCTTTGAAACTGGCTGGCGATGACCATATTGCTTGGCTGAACCTGTGGCCACATGCGCGCCCTTGGGTCTTGCGCCACCCCGAACCCAGTTTGCGGTGCATTCCTGATGTAACCGTGGTGGCTGAACGCCTTTTGCAAGCATGGCAGTCCGTCAATCCCCACGTACCCGTGATGCTGGGTGATATTGCCCCCAAAGAACAGCCCTCGCTGTCTGTGCCCTCTTCCGAGTTGGCGACATGAACACCCTTGCCAACAACGGCTTGCCCGGTCGCCATGCGCTGACCGGTTGGATATTTGTTGGTTTTTTGTCCAGTGTGTTTTTGGTTGTGGCTTTGTTGCGTGGCCAAGGCATGGAAATCCCGCAAGACCAAAGCCCTGTCAGTTGGCAACGCACGCTGCGATTTGAAGACCGTCCCAATGGCGATGTGGCTGTGATGGAAGGCCAAACCCCCGTGGAAATCACTCGCTACAGCGGTGAGCAAGGATTTGTGCGGGGCATTTTGCGTACCCTTTCGCGTGAGCGTATGCGCCGCGGTATTGGCTCTGGTCCGTCGTTTGAACTCATTGGTCACACCGATGGTCGCCTGACACTGCTAGACCCCGCCACCGGACAACGCATCAACCTTGAATCCTTTGGACCGACCAATATGGCGTCATTTGCCATGCTGCAACCCACGGCCCGCCCAGCGACACCAGCCTCCCAGGAGTAACCCATGACCACCACCGCATCTTTGGATTTCGACCATGTAGAACTGCTGATCGGCAATGTGGAAAGCGCAGCCGACGCCAACGCCAAAGCGGTGCGCAACACCGTGTTGAGCCCCCGTTTCTACACCACCGATTTCGCTGCCATGGACCGTCTGAATGTCGAATCCGTTCGGGCCGAGTGGGATGTCATGATGAAAGAGTACGAGGGCGATAACAACCACGACCACTTTCAACGCGACGCGCAATTTGCCGAAGAGGTCAAAACCCTGATGCCGCAACTGTCGCCCGAGATGCGGCAAGAATTTTTAGACTTTTTGATCAGCTCGTTGACCTCGGAGTTCTCAGGTTGCATTTTGTACAACGAAATCCGCAAGCACATTGACAACCCAGATATCAAGCAGTTGATGACCTATATGGCACGTGACGAGTCGCGCCACGCAGGCTTTATCAACCAATCGCTGAAGGACTTTGATTTGGGCATCGATTTGGGTCAACTCAAACGTACCAAGGCCTATACCTTTTTCAAACCCAAATACATTTTTTACGCGACCTATTTGTCGGAAAAAATTGGCTATGCCCGTTACATCACCATTTTTCGCCAACTAGAGCGTCACCCAGACAAACGTTTCCACCCTATCTTCCGTTGGTTCGAGCGTTGGTGCAATGACGAGTTCCGTCATGGTGAATCATTTGCATTGATCATGCGCGCCCATCCCCATTTGCTGCGCGGTGGCAATTTGCTGTGGATTCGTTTTTTCATCTTGGCGGTGTATGCCACCATGTACGTACGCGACCACACACGGCCTTTGTTGCACGAAGCCATGGGCTTTCAATCCACCGATTACGACTACGAGGTGTTTCGCATCACATCGGAAATTGCACGCCAAGTCTTCCCCGTCGAAGTCGATATTGACCACCCGACTTTCCGCGCCTGCATGACGCGTTTGGTTGACCTCTCGATTGCCAACGCCAAGGCCAAAGAACGCGGTGGCCTGATAGGTAACTTGCTGCGCGCCACCACAGCAATTCAAGCGGTGTGGACTTTTGGTCGCCTGTATTTGTTACCTGTAAAGCGCAACGCCTTACCCGCCCAAATTCGTGTTCAGCCAGCTTGGTAAAGCGATGCAGACATGACTGATGTTTTCTCGTCCATATGGGGCGCAGCCTTGTTCTCGGTGCTCAGCTGGTGGCTGGGTACGGGTGCCATTTTGTGGCTGGTGCGCCTGCCTGCAGCGACGTTTCGCTGGAGTATGTTTGGACTGAGTTTTTTACTGGGTTTAAGTCTGTGGACAGCGGCCATCAGCATGCGCTCGCACACCGTGCTCAATGCCTACATTGGTTTCGTCAGCGTGATCGCCATGTGGAGTTGGCATGAGATGGCGTTTCTCACCGGCTGGCTGACAGGCCCTCGACGCATGGTGCTAGACCATGGTTTGAACTTGCGTCAACGCTTTATCCAATCGCTGCAGGTGTTGCTGCACCACGAGCTGGCATTGATTTTCAATTTTGGTGTTCTGGTGGCCATGCAACAAGGCCACCCCAACCACATGGCCTTGTGTACTTTTGCGCTGCTGTGGTGCATGCGCTTAAGCGCCAAGCTGAATTTGTTTTTTGGTGTGCCCTTTGTGGGCGAACAATATTTGCCCGTGCATTTGCGCTACATCGGTAGCTATTTCAAACAAGCCCCTGTCACCCTGTGTTTTTTCCTGACCATGGGCGCATCGTGTGTCACCTGGGCATGGATGGTGTGGGAGGTACAAAGCGGTATGGTTTTGGTCAATGCAGCTTGGGTATTGCTGTGTTCTTTACTGGGATTAGCCATCATTGAACATTTGCTGATGGTGTTTGCCATGCCCTTGCAAAACCTCTGGAGCTGGGCCATGAAGCGCAGCCCCTACCGATTGGAATCCGCCTCCCCCGACTTAACCGTCCCTGTGGTTCTACCCAACCGCGGCGACCCGGCATGAATGCCTTCAAAACAACCGACGACCGTGGCAGCTTCAAAGTGCCGCAACAACCACGACGCGCCATTGTCATTGGTACGGGTTTTGGTGGCTTGGCAGCAGCCATTCGTTTAAGCGTCAAAGGCTACCAAGTTCAAATGTTTGAAAAACTGGACATGGCCGGCGGACGTGCTTATGTTCACAAGCAAGATGGTTTTACCTTTGATGCTGGGCCGACCATCATCACACTGCCTTATTTGATTGAGGAACTGTTCACGCTGTGCGGGAAAAACATGAAAGACCATGTTGACCTGCGCTTGATGTCGCCTTTTTACCGTATTCGCTTTGACGATGGTACGCACTTTGATTACAGCAACGACGAACAAGCCATGTTGGCTGAAGTGGCCAAATTCAGCCCGCAAGATGTCGAAGGCTTTAAGCGGTTGATGAAGGCTTCTGAAAAATGCTTTGAATTGGGCTTTCAAGAAATGGGCATGATTGCCTTTGACTCGATACCTAAACTGTTCAAAGCCATGCCCAATTTGATGCGCATGAAAGCCTGGCGTTCTATTTACGCCATGGTGGCCCAGCACATCCAACACCCCAAGTTGCGTATCGTCATGAGCTTTCACCCCTTGCTGATAGGCGGCAATCCGTTTTCAGTCACCTGTGTGTATTCGCTCATCCATATATTGGAAAACCGCTGGGGTGTGCATTCCGCCATGGGTGGCACCGGTGCCATTGTGCAAGCCTTGGTGGACTTGATACAAGCGCGCAATATTCCCATTCGCTACAACACACCTGTGACGCGTATCCGTGTTGAACAAGGTACAGCTGTTGGGGTGGAGTTGGCCAATGGGGAGTTCATTGCCTCTGACATTGTGGTCAGCAACGGCGACGCAGCTTGGACTTACAGCCACTTGATTGAACCCCAACACCGTAAGCGTTGGACCGACCAGCGCATTGCCAAAGGCCAGTATTCATCGGGTTTGTTTGTTTGGTATTTCGGAACCAACCGCCAGTACCACGAGGTCCCACACCACATGATGGTGCTGGGCCCCCGCTACAAAGGCTTGCTGCAAGATATTTTCAAAAATCACAGATTGGCTGAGGACTTCAGCCTGTATCTCTACCGGCCCACGGCTACCGACCCCTCATTGGCGCCCGCTGGTTGCGACAGTTTTTATGCCTTGTCAGTGGTTCCCAATTTGAGCAGCGGTACCGACTGGCCAGCCATCACCGAGCAATACCGTCAAGCCATTGCCAAGGTTTTGCAAGATGCGGTGTTACCGGATTTGGAACAGCATGTGGTCAGCTCCAAAGTCACCACCCCCCAAGACTTTCAAGACCGTTTGTGGTCTTACCAAGGCGCAGGCTTTGGCTTGGAGCCTGTTCTCACCCAAAGTGCATGGTTCAGACCCCATACCCGCAGTGAAGATGTGAAAAATTTGTTCATGGTGGGTGCCAGTAGCCAACCTGGTGCCGGTGTCCCCAGTGTATTGATGTCAGCCAAATTATTAGAAGAGGTGGTTCCCCATGCCTTTGCCATTCACTGACCAAGCTGACGATGACCTGGATGCCTGCGTGGAGATGATGCGAGGTGGCTCCAAAACGTTTTTTGCTGCAAGCCGTTTTCTGCCACCGCGTGTTCGCTCTGCCTCCATCGCTTTGTATGCGTTTTGCCGTGTGGCAGATGACATGGTGGACCAAGGGGGTGTGATTGAAGACAGCCTGCGTGTGTTGCACCATCGCCTCGACCTGATTTACGCGGGTACGCCCATGAACACAGTGGAAGACCGTGCCTTGTGTATCGTGGTGCAACGGCATGGACTGCCACGCCACTTGCTTGACGCCTTGTTAGATGGTTTTGCATGGGACGGCCATGGCCGCCAATACGAAACCATGGAGGACTTGCATGGCTATGCTGCTCGTGTGGCGGGCAGCGTGGGCGCGATGATGTGCTGGATCATGGGCCCACAACAAGCCACCACCTTGGCGCGTGCTTGCGAGTTGGGTGTCGCCATGCAACTGACCAATATTGCGCGTGATGTAGGAGAAGATGCTCGCAACCAACGCATTTACTTGCCGCTGCAATGGTTGCGTGAAGAGGGGCTGGAACCCTCGGCGTGGATGGCAAACCCAGAGTGTCATCCTGCAGTGCAACGCGTCATCAGCCGCGTACTTGACGAAGCCGATAGCCTCTACAAACGCTCTATGGCGGGCATCGCAGAATTACCACGTGACTGCCGCTCGGCCATTTTGGCTGCAGGTTTGATTTACGGCGAAATAGGCCACGAACTGCGACGCAGAGGTTTGGACTCGGTGAACCAACGTGCCGTGGTCAGTGGTTTGCGCAAAGCGGTGTTGCTGATGCAAGCCCGCATACAAGCGGGTTGGATATTCACACAGCGCAACCCACCCCAACCACTGGCAGGCATTGCTTATTTGGTTGAGCAGTGCCAGGAAACTGCCACTGCACGATTGGCTTTAACAGGCTTTCCTAACCGCGCCATGCCCCAGCGCATCGAATGGATGCTGGCGCTGTTTGAGAACCTAGAGCACAGCCGGTTAGAAAAAAACCAACGACCTTATAACTGAACGCCTTTGGTCAAGGCGCCATCGACCACCAAGTTGGTACCGGTGATGAAACTGGCCACTGGGCTGGCCAAAAACACCACTGCGTTGGCCATCTCTTGGGGTGTGCCCATGCGACCTGTGGGATTCATGCCCAAAGCCACTTTGAAGAAGTCGGGGTTGCCGCTTTCAATTTGACTCCAAACCCCACCTGGGAAATAGGTGTTGCCAGGAGACACGCTGTTGGCACGAATGCCCTTGCCTGCTAAGTGGTAAGCCAAACCTTGGGTGTAATGCACCAAGGCGGCTTTGAATGCGCCGTAGGGGCCAGAAGCAAAGTCAATCTCACGGCCTGACACGCTGGAGATGGTGACGATGGCAGGGTGTTTGCTTTTCTCTAGGAAAGGCATGGCGCTGTCAACCAAACGCACACTGCCCATCAAGTCCACTTCAAAACCTTTTTTCCAACTCTCTTCATCGGCACCGATAGCCAAAGCACTGACGTTGGCCACAACGATATCGATGCCACCCAAATCAGCGGCAGACTTGGCCACCCATGCTTTGAGGCTGTCAGCGTTGCCCACGTCGGCAACCGAACCTATCACTTTGCTGCCAGAAGCTGACATGGCTTTGGCCGCATCAGCGACCTCGGTCGCATTACGTGCGCAAAAAGCGACATTCGCGCCTTCTTTAGCCAATGTTTCGGCAATGGCACGTCCAATGCCTTTGCTGCCGCCTGTCACGAGTGCGCGCAAGCCTTTGAGTTGCATGTCCATGGTTGTCTCTCCTAGGGTGGGTTTGAAAGTCTCAGTGGCTACTGGACACGCCGGTGTATTCGCTGACGGTGTCCAGATCGTTTAAATGCTCGCGTGGAATTTCACCTGTGATTTGGCCACGCTTGATGACCAACACACGCTCGGAGACAGATGCGATGAAGTCCAAGTTTTGCTCTACCAAAACGATGGTGAGTGAACGTTGTTGGCGCAATGCGGTCAAGGTTTCAGCAATTTCTTCAATGATGGATGGCTGAATACCCTCTGTAGGTTCATCTAACAACAACAGCTGTGGGTCACCAGCCAAAGCACGGGCCAATGCCAGCAACTGTTGCTCACCGCCAGACAATGACCCTCCCATGCGGTCCAGCAAAGGCTTTAAGCGAGGAAAGTTGGAGAGCAACGCATCCAAGTCGTCTGGTGTGACACGCCCACGCTTGACCCAACCCATGCGCAAGTTATCGGTGACTGACAGATTGGGGAAAATTTCACGCCCTTGCGGCACATAAGCCATGCCCACTCTGGCGCGTTGATTGGGCGCCATGCGACTGACATCGCTGCCATTGAAATGGATGCTGCCTTGGGTAGGCAAGAGTGCGCCCATGATGCTGCGCAACAGTGTGGTCTTGCCCATGCCGTTGTGGCCCAAGATACCAACTGCTTCGCCTTGTGTGATGTGCAAGTCAATACCATGCAGTACTGGGATACTGCCATAGCCTGCGTGGAGCTTTTGAATGTCGAGCATGCAGGTTCTTTCTGTTAAGCGGCTTTTTTGCCTAAATACACTTGTCGTACCGTGGGGTTGTTCATGACCGCATCGGGCAAGTCTTCTGTGAGGATGGCGCCTTGGTGGAACACAGTCACCATTTTGGCGATCATGCGGATAAAGCTCATGTCGTGCTCCACCACAATCAAGGCATGGCTTTTATTGATTTCCAAAATCAAGTCTGCGGTACGTCGCACTTCTTGGTCACTCATGCCGGCCGCAGGTTCATCTAAAAGAATGAGAGAAGGGTCAGCAGCAATCACCACCGCCAACTCCACCCACTGGCGTTGACCATGGGCTAACAAACCGGTGGTAGATTTTTGCAAGCTACTTAAGCCCACACGCTCTAAGGTGTCGCGGGTGACTTCCAGGGCCTTGGCCTTGGGGTACACACGACAAGCGGACAACCACACGTTTTCCCAGACCGATAAGCCATTGAACAGACTGGGCACTTGGGTTTTGATGCCTATGCCTAAACGCGCAGGTACATGCGGTTGGCAACCGGTGATGTCTTGGCCGCGAAAAAGCACTTGACCCGAGGTGGGGCGCAACTGGCCGGTCAGTTGTTTGAAGAAGGTGCTTTTACCTGCACCATTGGGACCAATGATGCAACGCAACTCGCCATCGCTGAGTTTGAAGTTCACATCACGGGTAGCATGGACGCCACCAAAGCGCATATTGAGATCGCGGGTTTCAAGCAGGGGCACGTTACTCATGCATCTTCTCCTTTGGTTTGTTTGCGACCAAAGAATTTTTGGAGCACATCACCCAAACTGGGAATGATGCCTTTGGGTACCAGCAATACGAACACCACCAAAATCACACCCAAGACCAAATTGGCGTTAAAGGTTTGTTGGGTACCGATTTGGGTGGTGAGCCACTGTATGGCCATGCAACCAATGATGGGGCCGACCAAGGTACCCAAACCGCCCACAATCACCCACACAATGATTTGCGCAGATTGACCCAAGCTGAACACGGTGGGACTGGTGAACGATCCCCAATTGGCAAAAAAACATCCGGCCAAACCGGCAATGCAACCACCCACCGTGAACGCAAACAATTTGAAAGCGCGAGCATCAAAACCTAACAAAGTTGCGCGTTGTTCGTTTTCTTTGATGGCCACGATGACATGACCAATACGAGAGGAAATCAGCCAACGCAAACCACCGTAAATGGCAATCAAGCAAAACGCACTCAGGTAGAAGAAGGCCACGGCGTCGAGCGTGTCTTCGGGGTTGCCTGGGTAGTTGATAGAGGGTATGGAGGGAATGCCATTGAAGCCGCCCAAAGGCGCATTACCAATGCGCCACTCAGGACCAGCGGTGGAGTTGACCGAGTTGAAGAAAATCAAACTCACGGTGAGGGTGATGACCCCCATGTACACATCCGACAGGCGACCATAAAACATGAAATAGCCCAGCAACAATGCAAACAAGCCGGGCAAAGCGATGGCCAACAGCACAGGCAATGTGCTCTCGCCCATGTTGATGACCGCCAAAGCATAGGTGTAAGCACCCAAACCAAAAAACGATGCCTGCCCAAAACACAAAATGCCCGAGAAGCCCCAAATAAAGGCTTGGCTGATCGCCAAAATAGCCATCACCACGTAAATGGTGATTTGAATCAAGGCGAAATCATCAACCCATTTGGGTATGGCCAAGGTGGCCATCACCCCCAGCAACATCACCAGCACAGCACTCCAGGGGGATTCTCGAAAAGCGGTCACAACGATCCTTTGAAAAAGCGTCCAGTGATACCTTGGGGCAACATACGCAGCATCACCACGGCTGCGATGAAGAGTGCAACTTCACCAAACACCGGTGTGGTGATGAAAGTAGCCAATTGATTGATGAGGCCAAACAAGGCCGAGGCCGACACCGTGCCCGCCAAAATGGCACTGCCGCCACCGATGACCGTGATAAAGGCCTTGGCGATGAAAGAAGCCCCCATGGTGGGAACCACGCCAGAAACAGGCGCTAGCAAACCACCAGCCAAACCTGACAAAGCCGCACCCACGGCAAACGTGATGGAATACACGCGCGTGGGGCTGATGCCCAGCACATCGGCCATGGCAGGGTTTTGCATGGTGCCGCGTGCAATCAAGCCCCAATCGGTACTGCGCAACACCCAACGAATAGCGATCAACAGCAAGCCCGCAATCACGATCAAGGCCATGGTGTACAAGCTCACCGAATAAGCGCCAATAGAAAAATTGCCTTCAGGGGTAGACACACCCGAGGTGGTATTGCCAAACACAGACGTCACCAAGCCCACACACAGCAGTGACAGACCCCATGTGGCCAGCATGGTGTCGACCATGCGCCCATATAAGTGACGGATGATGAGTCGCTCGACCACAATGCCAAACAAACCCACACAAACAGGGGCAACCACCAGCATGGCAATCCATAAATTGATACCTGCTTTGGTTGCAAAAATAGCGCTGTAAGCGCCCAACATCAAGAACTCACCATGCGCGAGATTGATCACGCGCATCATGCCAAAAATCACCGCCAACCCTGCTGAAATAATCACCAGGGTGGCGACGGCGTACAGGACCTGTACGGAAACAATCAGTGCCAGATCCATGTACGCCTTCTCTCTTTCAATCTATCGAACAAACAACCGTGCTTAAACCTTGATCACGTACTGCTGGTTGTCAGCAGGGTTTTTCTTGAGGTTACATACAGCGCTGGTGTCCGATGGTGCTTGTTGCGAGAACGTTTGCAAAATATCCAGCTTTTTGTTCTTCACTTCAGCCAAGCTCACATCCAAAATACAGTGGTGTGATGCACCGTCAACAGTGACCTTGCCGCTAGGAGCGTTGATGCTGATACCGCTCTCCAGTGCTTCAATCACTTTCACGCGATCGATGCTGCCGGCTTTCTTGACCGCTTCGGCCCACAGCTTGAAGCCTTGGTATGTTCCCATGGCCAACTCGGTGACGTTGGGATAGTCAGCACCAAAACGCTTGTGAAAGGCTGCCAAGAAAGTTTTGTTTTCTGGCGTGGCGATTTTCTCGAAATAGTTGTAGGACAAGACCATGCCATTGCACTCTTCAGGTGCCAACACGACTTGCTCGTTACCCACAGAGAAAGTAGAAGAAGCCATGGGGATCTTCTTCAACATACCGGCTGCGCCCCATTGGCGGTAGAAGGACATGTGCGCACCACCCACCAAAGCAGACACCACGAAGTCGGGTTTGGCTGCTTCGATTTTGGCGATGGTAGGACCAAAGTTGGTCACATCCAAGGGGAAGAACTCAATGGCCTGTACGCTGCCACCGCCTTCGGTGACATACTTTTTGACCCACTGTGAAGTGATTTGGCCATAGTTGTAGTCAGCAGCAATCACATAGACTTTCTTGCCCCATTTTTTCATGGAGTAAGGAATCAGCTTTTGCACAGTTTGCGCAGGTGTCACGCCGGTACAGAAGGTGTTGCGATCGCAAACACCGCCCTCATACTGGGTGTTGTAGAAATACAGGGTTTTGTTTTTGGTCAGCACGGGGCGGATCACTTCGCGTGATGCAGAGGTAATACCACCGTGAACCACGGCCACTTTGTCTTTCAATGC
>DAIQOH010000007.1:50747-51977 GCA_036787995.1 Limnohabitans sp.
GCTGCGATGCCACCAGCGGTGGTCTGAATAAACTTTCTGCGGTCCATGTTGTGTTCCTCTTTTGTGTTGAAAAAACTAACTAACGCTTACCAGTTGAAGTTCTCTTTGCAGAAAACCCTCTGACTGTACTCACATTTTTTTCCAGTCGCCCAATTGCTCAAACGCATAAGCACCACGGTAAATAGTGCCCTCATCCCAGTGTTTGCCAATCAACATCATGCCAACCGGCAAACCGTCCACCATGCCGCATGGCACCGACATGGCTGGATGGCCAGTGACGTCAAACGGACAAGTGTTGGAGAGCATTTCAAACGCACGCTGTACCACTTCTCCTACCTCGGCACCTGGCTTGGGCAAGGGCGTGGCAGTCAATGGCAGGGTGGGCATGAGCAGCAAATCGTATTGACCCAAAACATCGTCATACGCTTTACGCAACTGACGAGACAGGTTTTGAGCCTTGGCATAGTAGTGGCCACGGTAGTGCTGGATGAAATATTCGCCCAACACCATGGTGAGTTTCAAAGTCTCAGATAACTCATCGGCACGCGCTTTCCAACCGGCGTGGAAGTCCACCATGCTGGTGACATACAAGCCTTTCCAGTTGAAGCCATGGCCGTTGTCTTTCATCATTTGCTGGGTTGCACCTTCAGCAGCAATAGGCAACCAAATGGCAGGTCCGACCAAATGCATGGGGATAGACACCTCTTCCACCACAGCACCTGCTTTGGCGAGTGCAGCCGCAGCGGCTTTGACTTTGGCATCTGACGCGGCCATGGAGTTGGGCCATCCAAAACCTTCTTTGACCACACCAATGCGCAAACCCTTCACACCTTGCTTCATGATTTCAGAATAGTTCTTGGCATGTTGTTCGGCGTATTGACGGGGGTCCAGACCATCGGGGCCGGCAATGACCTCGAGCATGACTGCGTTGTCAGTGACGTTGCGTGTCATGGGGCCCGTGTGGTCGATGGTGAGCTCAATGGGCATGACACCTGTGTAAGGCACCAAGCCATGCGTGGCTTTCATACCGTACACACCACAATAAGAAGCAGGCATACGGATAGAGCCGCCTTGATCGCCACCAATCGCCAAATCGACTTCACCTGCAGCCAGCAATGCAGCGCTGCCAGAAGAAGAGCCACCGGCGGAATAACCATGCTTGTGCGGGTTGTGGACAGGGCCAGTAGAGCTGGTGTGTGAGCCGCCAGAGAAACAGAAATATTCACACAC
>DAIQOH010000007.1:52077-53628 GCA_036787995.1 Limnohabitans sp.
GGTGTACGTGGGTACTTCACTTCAGGCACATAGTCAGGCATGGCGTCGACGATGTCGTAAGCATCGAAGTTACCTTGCAACAAGGTGTGGTAAGTCTCAGCCTGCTCTTCAGAGAGGTGAATCCCCAAGCTGTAAGCGACTTCTTGGAGCTGGTCGAGGGTGGGACGTTTGACGGCCATGCGTATCTCCTAAGGGGTGGTTAATGCGAAGTGACAGTGTTCCATCAAAAAACACAATCGTCAATGGATTTATTTGCCTTGGAAAATAAAAAATGGTTTTTTTTCATACGCATTTTGAAAAGACTTGTTGGCAAAATTAAAACCTTGTAACGACTTGAAACTGATGACCATTGGCTCGCGCCAAATATATAGGCGAATTTTTGTAATGGTTACCTGAATAAGTCGCGCCTCTGGCACTTTGGTAGGACAGATTGCGCTTGGCAATATGGCTCCAGTGCTCTGGCAGATGCAGATTGTGGTCAAACATGGCCGCCAAAAAATGCATGCCCTCGTAAGCCGATTGCCCCAAAGCATTAAGTACCGGTGCTCGCAAACCATGGCAAGCACTGAAGCGCTCGTGCAAAGCCAAGTTTGCATCGGTTTGCAAATTGGCAAAGTAGCTGGCAGCTACGTATAAACCCTCGGTTTTGTCAGAGCCAATACCCATGAGCACGTTTTCTTCGATGGCACACGACAGCCGAACGGCACGGCGACTCAAGCCAGCGTGGCCAAATTGTCGATTGAAAGTGATGGCATCTTGGCCCACCAAAGACACCAACACCGCATCAGCTTGCAGGCTTTGCAAACGGTCCAGTACCGCGGAAAAATCTTGGGTACCAATGGGTAAATACATGGAATCCAACACCACGCCACCGCTTTGCTCGACATAGGTTTGGGCCAATCGGTGCGACACACGCGGCCATACATAGTCGTTACCCACAAACAGCCAGCGCTTGGCTTTTTCTTGGCGACTCAACCAATCGATGGCGGGGCGCAACTGTTGAGCAGGGGTTTCGCCTAGCGTGAACACCCCGGGTGTGATCTCACCACCCTCGTACAAGGGCGTGTACACATAAGGCAATAACCCCCCCACACTTTGCACAATGCGCTCACGCACAGCACTGGTATGCATGCCCACCAAAGCCTCGATGCCGTGGGCATCGATGGCTCGCATCAGCTCATCTTCAAAATTGGCTGATTCATCGCAGGCGTTCAAACACACCAAGCGCACTTGCCGCCCTGCAATACCGTTGCGTTGGTTGAGTTCGGCCACTGCCAACTCTGCACTGGCCAACGCAGAGGGCGACCAAATACCTGCCGCTCCGTCTTGCGCCATGCACAAACCAATCGCAATGTGTTGCGCATCAGTAGGCAACGCAAGCGATCGGTGCGCCTGCCAACTGCGCACTTTTTTGGGTTGATGCATGCATGAAAAGCGTGCATCTATTCCCCGATATTGACCATTCCAATGTCTGCCCATGGTGCCTATGCCAATCGTTTCACCTGCAACCCAACAAAGAATGCTCCAAGTGCAACAAAAATGTTGTCCTTG
>DAIQOH010000008.1:0-34415 GCA_036787995.1 Limnohabitans sp.
TGGTAGGCGCGATTGGACTCGAACCAACGACCCCCACCATGTCAAGGTGGTGCTCTAACCAGCTGAGCTACGCGCCTTCGTTGTCGAACAGTGGAATTCTAACAGCAGTCCGATCAGCCAAGATGGCGCCTTGCAGATCGAACACCCACAACCTCTTTCACGTTCAACAAAACTTTGCCCAAACGTGATGCGTCCAACACCTCTACAGTGAAGGTCATCCATGCCGTGTCTTTGATGGATTGGGTTTGCACACCAATGACATTGATTTTGTCTTTTGCGAACACTTCGGAAATATCTCTCAGCAGGCCTTGCCTGTCATTGGCAATGATTTGTATGTCGACGGGATACAAAGCTTCAGTTCCCGTTTTGGCACCCCAAGTGACGGGTATCACCCTGTCAGGCGATGTCATCGCCATTTGCACAAAATTTTTACAAGAGCGACGATGCACACTCACTCCCTTTCCTCGGGTCACAAAACCGCCCAAATCATCTGGTGGTGCTGGCCTGCAACACTTGGCCAATTGGGTCATCAAAGAATCCACCCCCACCACCAAAACACCAGAAGGGGACGCCATGGTTTTGTTGCGCTGGGTTTTGCGCAGAAGTCGCTCGTCCTCACCAGGCAATGGTATGGGTGGTCTGAGAAAAGTCTCAATCGTTTTCAACGAAAACTCATCCTTGCCCACCACCTCAAACAACTGTGCTGATGCAGGGAACCCCAGTTGCACAGCCAGTTCATCCAACTTCAATGCCGTCTTACCTTCGCGTTGCAATAGCTTTTCGACCAACTCTCGGCCTCGCGCCATGGTTTGGCTGAGTACCTGCGCATTGAACCAAGCTCTGACTTTGGCTTTGGCCCGTGCAGAACCTAAAAAACCCAGCTCTGGGTTCAGCCAGTCGCGAGACGGTCCGCCTTCTTTGGCGGCAATCACTTCCACCGTTTGACCGTTGCGCAAAGGGGTTGATAAAGGAACCATCTGGCCGTCCACTTTGGCACCTCTGCAACGGTGACCCAAATCCGTGTGCAAGCTGTAAGCAAAATCCACCGGTGTGGCATTGGCTGTTAACTCAACCACAGCAGCTTGAGGCGTCAACACATATATCTTGTCGTCATCGGCTTGGGTTGGTAGAGGGGTATCTGCATGGGCCACTTGGTTGAGTTCTCTCTCCCAAGCCAATAATTGACGCAATACCGCCATTTTTTTGGCTTGCGCATCCGAGACTTGTGCGCCTGCATAGCCTTTAGCGCCAGCCTCTTTGTAAGCCCAATGGGCAGCCACACCAAACTCGGCATGGGCGTGCATTGCCTGGGTGCGAATTTGGATTTCCACCACCCTTCCCAAGGGGTCGCTCACCACCGTATGCAAAGACTGGTAACCATTGGATTTGGGCTTGGCTATGTAATCATCAAACTCATTGTCTAACGGTGTCATCTGTGCATGGACCAAAGACAACACACGGTAACAATCGTCGACAGAATCAACGATCACACGAAGCGCACGCAAGTCACGGACTTGTGAAAAGTCCAATGACTTTCCACGCATTTTTTTGATGATGCTGTATATGTGCTTAGGCCTGCCCTGCACCTGCGCGTGGATACCTTGGGCCAATAATTGGTCCAACAAAGATTGGCGCAACTGCGCCACTTGGGTTTCACGCTCGACCCGCTTGTCCTCTAACCAACCCGCCACCCGTTTGTACGTCTGCGGTTCCAGCAGACGAAAAGCCAGATCTTCCATTTCCCACTTGATTTGCCAAATACCCAAACGGTTGGCCAAAGGGGCAAACACCAGTAATGACTCACTGGCAACGTCATCAAAACCCGTTTTCTTGTGAGCATGCACATAGCGAAGGGTTTGTAAACGCGACGCCAATCGCAACACCACCACCCGTAAATCTCTGGAGAAGGCCAGCAGCATTCGACGCACAAACTCTATTTGCACTTGTCCTTTAGCGTCTTTTGCTGCACGGGTTCGTGCTTGGCGCTGTAACTGCATCAAGCGCATGCTTTCCATCGCCAAGACAGCATGGCTAGCACCAAAGGTTTTGGCAATCAACTCTTGAGGTTTGTTCAAATGCTCACAGGCAAAAGCCAAATAAGAGGCCGCTTGCATGTCGTCAGAGCCCCCCAAAGATTTGACCAATACCGCCAAGGCATCGGCATGCGCCAAACAGTTTTCACCGTTATCCAACTGCTGTGTGGACAAAAAAGGTTCGGCAAATGCTCTGGCACGCTCAATCGTTTGCTGGCTTGGCTCAAAACTTTCGCCCACAGCCGATAACAAGCCTTCCAGACCCAGTGGCGAATCCTCCAAAACATCCTTACTTTTCATGGCTCAAGAAACACTGTGGGGTGGTGCAGAATAAGACCAGTCATCGTAATGGATTGGAGAAAGCATGAACGGGCGTTTTTTGGCAGGCAAAACAGCACTGGTGACGGGGTCCACCAGCGGTATTGGCTTAGGCATGGCTAAAGCTTTGGCTAAAGCGGGTAGCAACGTGGTGCTCAATGGTTTTGGGGCGCATGCGCAAGCCCTAGCTGAAGTAGCGGCTTTGGGTGTGGAAACCGCCTTTCACGGCGCGGATATGCGTCACACATCTGAAATTGAAGCCATGATGGCCTTTGCCGCTCAGCGATTTGGGCGTGTCGATGTGTTGGTCAATAACGCGGGCATCCAGCATGTGGCAGCCCTTGAGGACTTCCCTACCGCCAAATGGGATGACGTCATTGCCATCAATCTCTCCAGCGCTTTTCACACCACCCGCCTCGCCTTGCCAGCCATGCGCGAAGCCAACTGGGGGCGTATTTTGAATATCGCATCGGTACATGGCTTGGTTGCCTCTGCGCTGAAATCAGCCTACGTGGCAGCCAAGCATGGCATCGTCGGCTTGACCAAGGTCACCGCTTTGGAAACAGCCACCACCGGTGTCACCTGCAATGCCATTTGCCCTGGTTGGGTTTTGACGCCCTTGGTTCAGCAACAAGTGGATGCCAAGGCCTTGGCTTTAGGGGTGAGCATCTCAGAAGCCACCCGACTTTTACTGAGTGAAAAAGAGCCCTCGCTTCAATTCACCACACCCGAAGAATTGGGTGAATTGGCTTTGTTTTTATGTTCTGCTGCTGGCAATAATGTGCGCGGTGCGGCTTGGAACATGGACGGTGGTTGGGCAGCGCAATAAACGAATACTGTGTTTTTTATCATCATCCAAACGGATGAGGTGGGGTTGACCGACTTTCAGTTACAACGAATTTAAGTGCCACGCTATTGCCTGCCAAACAGTGCTGATTTATCTTTGCAGCCATGAAGAAAAATCTGCACAACCCCGAGTACGAAGCCTTTGCAGCCCGGTTACGTCAAGCCATGAAAGAGGCTGGACTCAAAACCTCTGCCACGCATTTGGCTGACGCTTTCAATTTACGTTATTGGGGCGAGGGCATCACCGCACATGCTGCTCGCAATTGGATGTTTGGCGTCTCTATGCCCAAACAAGACAAGCTGAAAGCGCTGAGTGAAGTGCTCAACATCAGCCCACAAGACTTGCTGTTTGGCCCCCAGAAAGAGCTTCATGCGGTACAAGAAACCCAAGTCACTGATGGGATGGGCATGGGTGACACGGAAATGTTGAGGCAATATCTGCAATTGCAACCAGAGCACAAACGCATGGTCAGGCAATGGGTGCGTATGTCATTGGCTTTTCAACAAAGCGACAGCCCTCGCCTCGATAGACTGCCCCAAGCCAACAGGTCCTAATTTTTCAGCCGTTTTGGCTTTGACATTCACTTGGTTCAAGTCCAGGCGCAAGGCGGACGCAATGCGTTCGCGCATGGGCAATAGGAACGGCGCCAGTTTGGGTGCCTGCGCAATCACGGTGCTGTCAATATTGCTGATGTGCCAACCGGCTTCACGCAACATGGCGCCCGTGGTTTGTAACAAAAGCCACGAGTCTGCACCTCGCCAGCGATCATCCGTGTCCGAAAAATGGGTGCCAATATCACCCAAGCCCGCGGCACCCAGCAACGCATCCGTGATGGCATGCAACAACACATCAGCGTCTGAATGCCCTAACAAACCCCAATGAAATGGGATGACCACACCGCCAATCACCAAACGTCTGCCAGGTACCAAGGCATGGGTATCCCAACCTTCTCCGATACGTAAAGACATGGTCATGACAATCCTCCTGGTCTGCGCTGACGGTCATACAAAACGGCTTCGGCCAAGGCCCAATCTTGTGGGTAAGTCACTTTGAAATTGAAAGAAGCACCCTCTACCAGCAAAGGTGCATGGCCTTGGGCCTCCATGGCACTGGCCTCGTCTGTGATGCCCTCATGGGGATTTTCAAGGGCCTGGGCCAAAGCGCTGAGCCTGAACATTTGAGGTGTTTGCGCCAGCCATTTATCGTTTCGACCCAAAGTGGCCGACACGCGTGCGTTCATAGATGCTTTCAAGGTATCGGGCAATGGCAAAGCCAGCAAGCCACCAACGCTGTCCTTGGCACATGCTTTTACCAAGGCTTGTATCAACCGAGGGGTAATCAAACAACGCGCTGCGTCATGCACCAAAACCCAGTCTGTGGGGTCTACCCCTCGCTCTTGCAGACTGCGCAAACCACCCAGCACACTTTGCGCACGGGTGGCGCCCCCTCGTGGCACACATTGGAAAGCGGGTTGTGGATATTCAACCAACAGTTCAGCCATGTAGGTGTCTTGCGGTGAAACCACCAACAGACCTTGCCCCAAGCCAGCAACACGCGAGAAAGCTTTCAAAGTGTGCATCACCATGGGTATGCCGGCCAACGTGGCATATTGCTTAGGCCTGTCAACACCTGCACGGCTGCCGGTGCCGGCACAGGGGATGACCACATGGAAACGGGGATGCTCTTGGCTCATAGATGGAGGCGACTCATGGGGGCATTCTAGAATCTCGTACTTCCATGCAATTGCCAGCTCTTCTCAGCGCTCAGCGCTACACCCTCCCCCGTCCCCCCGGTTCGGCCGATGCCGCCCTGCTGGCGGCTTTGGTGGCGCGGGAAAAAAGCCAAGGCAGACGCGTCAGCATCATCTGTGCCGAGGCCTTTGACGCTCAGCGCCTGCTTGAGGAAATGCAGTTTTTCCAGCCAGAGCTGCAATGTGTCTTGTTTCCAGATTGGGAAACCCTGCCTTACGATGGCTTTTCACCCCATCAAGATTTGATCAGCGAGCGTTTGGCCACGCTGTGGCGCATCTCGCAGGGACAGGCCGATGTGGTGCTGATGCCTGCCAGCACCGCTTTGTACCGCTTAGCGCCCCCTTCATTTTTGGCGGCTTACACCTTTCATTTCAAGGTCAAGCAAAAGTTGGATGACGCCCAACTCAAGCAACAACTGACCATGGCAGGTTACAGCCATGTGTCGCAAGTGGTCAGTCCTGGCGAATACACCGTGCGGGGCGGCCTGATCGATTTGTTCCCCATGGGCTCTTTGGTGCCCTACCGTGTGGACTTGTTCGACAACGAAATCGACTCCATTCGGACTTTTGACCCTGACAGCCAGCGCAGTCTTTACCCTGTGCCCGAAGTGCGTTTGTTACCAGGCCGTGAATTTCCCATGGACGAAGCCTCTCGCGCTTTGTTTCGCAGCCGTTGGCGTGAACTGTTGGAGGGTGACCCGACGCGAAGCCGCATCTACAAAGACATGGGCAATGGTGTGGCGACGGCAGGCATTGAATACTACTTGCCACTGTTTTTTGAAGAGACTGCCAACGTGTTTGACTACTTGGGCCAAGCCTCGGTGGTGGTGTTGCATGGCGAACTCGAACCGGTTTTGCAAAGTTTTTCGCAAGATGCGCAAGAGCGTTTTCGCTTGGCGCAAGGCGACCCCGAGCGACCCGTGTTATCGCCTGCACATTTGTTTTTAAACACCGAGCAGTTTTTTACCCGCGTCAACCTCCATGCCCAGTTGGCACTTCGCAAAGCAGACGTATCTCACGCGGTTGATTGGGCACAGACGCTCCCCGATGTCACGGTAGATCGTGGCTCAGACGCCCCTTTGGCCCGTTTGCAAGACCGTCAACGCAACTGCCAAAGCCGGGTTTTGGTGCTGGCCGAGAGCGATGGACGGCGCGAAAGCTTGCTGGACTTTTTAAGAGCAGGTGGCGTGAGTCCTCCCGCTTTTGACTCGTTGGCTGAATTTGTTCAAAGCACCGAATCTTTTGGTATCGCTACCAGCGGTATGCATACTGGCTTTGCTTGGACAGAAGCAGGCATTGATCTGGTAACAGAGACCGAATTGTTTGCTGCCAGCCCCAGCGCCAGACGCAAACGCAAGCAAGAAGCGGTCAGCGATGTGGAGTCGCTAATCAAAGACTTGTCTGAGTTGCAAGTGGGTGATCCTGTGGTTCACAGCGCCCACGGCATTGGCCGCTACCGAGGCTTGGTGAACATGGACATGGGACAAGGGGTGGACGACTTGGGTGAACCCTTGCTGCAAGAGTTTTTGCATTTGGAATACGCGGACGAAGCGACGCTGTATGTTCCGGTCAGTCAGTTGCACCTGATCAGCCGCTACAGCGGCGTCAGCCCCGATGAAGCACCGCTTCACCGCTTAGGTTCGGGTCAGTGGGACAAGGCCAAGCGCCGTGCTGCCGAGCAAATCCGTGATGCAGCTGCGGAATTACTGAATATTTATGCGCGGCGTGCTGCGAGACAAGGCCATCCGTTTCGCTACACGCCGCAAGACTACGAGGTTTTTGCCAACGACTTTGGGTTTGAAGAAACGGCCGACCAACGCGCAGCCATCCATGCCGTCATTCAAGACATGATCAGCCCACGTCCCATGGACCGGCTGGTATGTGGCGATGTGGGCTTTGGCAAAACCGAGGTGGCTTTACGCGCTGCCTTTATCGCGGTCATGGGCGGCAAACAAGTCGCCATCTTGGCACCTACCACACTCTTGGCAGAGCAGCATTTCCAAACCTTGACAGACCGCTTCGCCAAATGGCCTGTGAAGATCGCCGAGATGAGCCGTTTTCGCTCGCCAAAGGAGGTTAAAGCGGCCATGGTGGGGCTGCAAGAGGGCTCTATCGATATTGTGGTGGGCACCCATAAGCTGATCAGCGATAGCGTCAAGTTCAAAGACTTGGGCTTGTTGGTCATCGATGAAGAGCATCGTTTTGGCGTTCGACACAAAGAAGCCATCAAAGCCCTGCGGGCCGAGGTGGATGTGCTGACACTCACCGCCACCCCTATTCCTCGTACCTTGGGCATGGCCTTGGAAGGCCTGCGCGACTTGAGCGTCATTGCCACCGCGCCGCAACGCCGCTTAGCCATCAAAACCTTTGTTCGCACCGAAGACAACGGCGTCATACGCGAAGCAGTGTTAAGGGAATTGAAGCGCGGCGGTCAGTGCTATTTCTTGCATAACGAAGTCGAGACCATCCAAAACCGCAAAGAGCGCTTGCAAGAGTTGATTCCTGAAGCCCGTATCGCTGTAGCACACGGTCAAATGCCAGAGCGTGAGTTGGAAAAAGTCATGCGTGACTTTGTAGCGCAGCGCTTCAATATTTTGCTGTGCTCCACCATCATCGAAACCGGCATCGATGTGCCTACCGCCAACACCATTTTGATGAGCCGTGCGGACAAGTTTGGCCTTGCCCAGTTGCACCAACTGCGTGGCCGTGTCGGTCGTAGCCATCACCAAGCCTATGCCTATTTGCTGGTTCCCGATTTGCAGGGCCTCAGCAAAAACGCCACCCAAAGGCTGGACGCCATCCAACAAATGGAAGAGCTGGGTTCAGGCTTTTACTTGGCTATGCATGACTTGGAAATTAGGGGTGCAGGCGAGGTACTGGGCGAAAACCAAAGCGGCAATATGCTGGAGGTGGGTTTTCAGCTCTACAACGAAATGCTGTCTGAAGCGGTAAGAGCCTTGAAAAACGGCGAAGAGCCCGACTTGCTCAGTCCCTTGCAAGCCACCACTGAAATCAATCTGCATTCACCTGCCCTGCTGCCCGACGACTACTGTGGTGATGTGCATCTGCGTTTGTCTTTTTACAAAAAACTGGCGACGGCCAAAAACCAAGACCAAGTGGATGCGCTGCTAGAAGAACTGGTCGACCGCTTTGGCAAGCTTCCGACGCAAGCACAAACCCTGATCGACACCCATCGTCTCAGGGTTTTGGCCAAACCTTATGGCGTGGCCAAGGTCGATGCAGCCCCCGGCGTTATCCTCATCAGCTTCAAGCAACATGCGCCTATCGATGGCATGCGTATCATCCAATTGGTTCAAAAAAACAAGCACATCAAGTTGGCTGGCAACGACAAGTTGCGTATTGAGCGCGCACTGCCCGAGGTCAAAGACAGAGCGCAAATGGTCAGGGACATCTTGCGTTCCTTGGGCGAGCCGGTAGCGCCTTCCAAAGCAGTGTTGGCTTCATGAGTCTGGGTGATTTGCCTTGTGTTGAGCACGCACCTGGACTGTGGGTCAAAAGTCTTGATCTGCCCTTGCATTGGCAGAACTTCAAGTTAATCGCCTTTGACATGGACTCGACCCTCATCAACATCGAGTGCATCGATGAGGTGGCTGATGCGGCGGGTCGCAAACCTGAAGTCGCTGCCATCACCGAAGCAGCCATGCGAGGCGAAATCACCGACTACAAAGACAGTTTACGGCAACGTGTGGCTTTACTGAAAGGCGTGCCGGTAGCCGCCATGACAGAAGTGCTGACCCACAGACTGGCTTTGAACCCCGGCGCCAAGACTTTGGTGACCGCCTGTCAACAGGCGGGTATGTCTACCTTGTTGGTCAGCGGTGGCTTTACGTTTTTCACCGATCATGTCCAACAAATGCTGGGAATTGATCACGTGCGAAGCAATGTGCTTGAAGTGGTGGATGGCCATTTAACCGGTCGCATGGTTGATCAGCCTTGGGGCGACATTTGCGATGGCGAAGAAAAGCGCCGTATGTTGCTGTCTACTTGCGATGCTTTGGGTATTTCACCCCACCAAGCCATCGCCATGGGAGATGGTGCAAACGATATTCCCATGATGTCCGAGGCGGGTTTGTCGGTGGCCTACCACGCCAAGCCCAAAGTACGCGAAGCCGCTCATGTGGCGATTGACCACGGTGGTTTGGATCGCTTACTGGAATTAATTGGGATCTGACCCCGATTAACGCAGCGCAGCGTAAATGGTTTGGGCCAACTCGGGGGATACGCCTTCCACAGTGCAAAGGTCTTGCACACTGGCGTCGGCCACGCCTCGTACACCGCCAAAACGCTGCAGCAACTTGGCTCGCTTCTTTGGTCCCACCCCTGGGATGTCCTCCAAGCTGCTCCCCCCTGTTCGCACTTTGGCTCGCTTGGCTCGCATACCGGTGATGGCAAAGCGGTGCGCCTCATCGCGGATTTGTGCAACCAACATCAATGCTGCTGAATCAGCCTGCAGGCTGAGTTTCGGTCGCTCGTCGGCGAACACCAGCTCTTCCAAACCCACTTTGCGGCCCTCGCCTTTTTCGACGCCTACCAAGCGCGACAGGTCCAAATCGAGGTCGGTGAACACCTCTCGGGCCATGCTGATTTGGCCTTTGCCGCCATCGATCAGCACCAAGTCGGGAAAACGGGCTTCGCCTGAGCGAACAGCATCGGCCAATTTGCTGTAGCGGCGCGTCAACACTTGTCGCATGGCAGCGTAATCGTCACCACCCGTGATGCCTTCGATGTTGTAGCGGCGGTATTCGCTGGCTTGCATTTTGTGGTGGTGGAACACCACGCAAGAGGCCTGTGTGGCCTCACCCGCTGTATGTGAAATATCAAAACACTCGATACGCAGACTGTCCAAGTCTTCCACCGCCATGTCCAAGGCATCTGCCAGCGCACGGGTACGCGACTGCTGAGAGCCTTCTTCAGCCAGTAAACGGGCCAATTTCAAGGCGGCATTTTGCTGCGCCATTTCCAGCCACACCTTGCGTTGCTCGCGGGGTTGGTGGATGACATGCAGTTTCACGCCTGATTGGGCGGACAAAGCGCTAACCAAGGTTTTGTCCACTGCGTGGTTGGTGATCAGGGTCGATGGCACGGGCACGTCTAAGTAATGCTGACTTAAAAAAGCCTCTAACACCTCTGCCGGTTCAGCGCCATCGGCATGGGTAGGGAAATAAGGGCTGTCACCCAAATGCCGCCCGCCTCGCACCATGGCCAAGTTGACACAGGCTTTGCCCGCTTGTACCACCACGGCCAAGATGTCCACATCGCGGTCATCCACCGTGTCCACGGCTTGTTGGTGCAAGACCTTGGACAAGGCGCTGATTTGGTTGCGCACTTCAGCGGCTTGTTCAAACTCCAAGCATTCCGCGTGGGCCAACATGCGCTTTTCCAGCGACTGCATCACATCTTGGGTGTGGCCTTGCAGCAATTCACAGGCACTTTGCACATCGCGTTGGTAATCCTCTAGGCTGACCATGCCCACGCAAGGCGCCGAACAGCGCTTGATCTGGTGCAATAAGCAGGGGCGGTTGCGGTTGCGAAACACCGTGTCCTCGCAGGTACGCAAGCGAAACACTTTTTGAATCAATTGAATGGCTTCGCGTACCGCCCAGACACTGGGGTAAGGACCAAAGTAATCGTGGTGCTTGTCCACTGCGCCACGGTAATACACCACCCTGGGTGCAGCTTTGGGATGGGGATGACCCAAGGCATCGGGGCTTCCCTTTTGGGCGCGGGTGATTTTCAAGTAAGGGTAGCTTTTGTCGTCGCGAAACAAAATGTTGTAGCGCGGTTTGAGGGTCTTGATAAGGTTGTTTTCCAGCAGCAAGGCCTCGGCCTCGGAACGCACCACCGTGGTTTCAAGGCGGGCAATCTTGCCCACCATATGCCCAATGCGGGTGCCACCATGGCTTTTTTGGAAATAACTGCTGACGCGTTTTTTCAGGTGGTTGGCTTTGCCCACATACAGCACCTGACCCTCTGCGTCGTAATAGCGGTACACACCAGGCAGTGCAGGCAAGGCTGCCACTTGTGACAATAACGCAGGATCGAACGAATCTGGAGTGCTCACGCTGCTATGGCAACCGATACCTCACCCAAGCCTGGGTAATGGGCCGTTAAATATTGCCCTACAACCACTGGCACGGGAACCACACAGGTGCCGGTAATGACCACATCGCCGGCCTGCAGGTGCAGGCCGTGGCTGATCAGTTCATTAGCCAACCACGTCAGGGCCACACGGGGGTCGCCTAAAGCGTTAGCGCCTTTCCCTAGCGCCACCACCTCGCCGCCACGGCTGACCTGCACGGCTTGTGCGGCCAAATCCACGCCATGCCAATCGGTGGTGAGCGCAGCGCCCAGCACCATGTGACTGGCACAAGCAAAGTCGGCGATGAGCTGAGCCTCGCCTGCGGTGACAAAGTCTTGGTAACGGGAATTGGGAATTTCAATGGCCAAATGCAAATCCGCTACTTGCGCCATGACATGCTGCAACGTCAAAGGCGTGGCTCCCTGCGCAAGCACATCAGCCCCCAAGCGAAAAGCAAATTCGGCTTCGATGACCTGCATGACATTGCCGCGTATAGAAACCGCAGCGCCATCGGGCAAACAACGCGAAGCCAGCAAGCGCCCCGCCAAGGGGCCGCTGACGCCAATGTGTTGCTGCCCCGCCGTGCTGGTGGCCGCGATTTTCCAGCCCATGGCTTTGTCACCTGTGGCGGCCAACAAGGCCTGCTGAACCGCATAACCTTCGCCACGGGTTTGGGGACGCACACTTGCCTCAATTGCGGAAATTTGGTGAGGCGCTTGCCAAGCTGGCAACAACTGCGCAGCCGCAGCTTGCACCGATGCCCCTACCATTGGCCGACATTGGGCATGGAGGCCCAAGGTTCTGCGGGAGGCAGTGGGGCGTTGGCTTGCAATAGCTCGACAGACACGCCATCAGGAGATCGCACAAACGCCATATAGCCATCGCGTGGGGGACGCAATATGGTCACGCCATGCTGCTGCAAACGATGGCAACTGGCGTAAATATCGTCGACCGCATAAGCCAAATGCCCAAAATTGCGACCGCCTTGCAAGACCTCGGGGTCCCAGTTGTAAGTGAGTTCAACTTGGGCGCTGTGGTCGCCAGGGGCCGCCAAAAAAACCAAAGTGAAACGCCCAGAGGGGACATCTTTTTGGCGAAGCACTTCAAGACCTAAAGCATCGCGGTAAAACTTCAAAGAAGCTTCTAAATCGGTGACGCGCACCATGGTGTGCAAATAGCGCATATCAAGGTATCCGTGTGGACTGCCAAGAAATGAATTCCAAAGCATTGTCCTTTTTCTGCCAAATGCTGGTGAAGCGCAAAACGACATTGACATCGTTGTCTTTGACCCGCACGTCGTAGTTGCCAATGCCATTGATGATGGCCACACATCCAAAGGTGCGAACGTTAACCTCTGAGCGGCGCATGACCTTGTATTTGACCGTGCCAGAGCGCATGGACTCGATGTAAGAAGCCTTGTTGTCCAACACCGAACTGGTGTGTATGTAGACCAAATCAGGCGAGAACAATTCGTCCATCGCGGCAAAATCGTCACCCATTTGCGCCGCATAGCGGGCGTCTTCGGCCTTTAAGGCCTCCTCGCTGCTGACGGGGTTACACGCCCCGCCTGCGGCTTGCGCCAAGCCCATGAAAGCCCAAGCCATGACCCAGCCCACAGATTTCAAAATAAGACGCATCGCCATCTCCTTCAGGTGTTTGGCTCGAATGATACGCTTGGGTCCTTCTGGAAATGAAGCCAGCACTTACCCGTAAACCCTTGGAACCTATCCCAAACCATGACCGATTCGCCCTTCAAACAAGCTGACGCCAGCGGTTTTCGCCAAGGATTGACCTCTTACGGGGACCAAGGTTTTTCATTGTTTCTGCGTAAAGCCTTTATCAAAGGTGCAGGCTATACCGATGCGGCCTTGGATAAGCCAGTCATAGGCATTGCCAATACCGCTAGCGCCTACAACCCCTGCCATGGCAATTCGGCCCCATTGATCGAAGCCTTGGAGCGCGGCATTTTGCTCGCCGGTGGCTTGCCCATGACCTTTCCCACCATTTCACTGCACGAAAGCTTTGCCGCACCGACCAGCATGTATTTGCGCAACCTCATGGCCATGGACACCGAGGAAATGTTGCGTGCCCAACCCATGGACGCGGTGGTTTTGATTGGCGGGTGCGACAAAACTGTGCCAGCGCAATTGATGGGTGCAGCGTCCGCTGGCTTGCCTGCGATTCAACTTATCACGGGTTCTATGTTGACCGGTTCGCACCGAGGCGAGCGGGTTGGCGCTTGTACCGACTGCCGCCGCTACTGGGCCCGCTACCGTGCAGGTGAGGTCGATGAAGTGGAGAAAGACGAAGTCAATGACAGACTGGTGCCCAGTGTCGGCACTTGCTCTGTGATGGGTACGGCCAGCACCATGGCCTGTATCGCCGAGGCATTGGGAATGACGGTGCCAGGTGGCGCCTCTCCGCCTGCCGTTACTGCTGATCGCATGCGGGTGGCCGAACTAACCGGCACCCAAGCCGTACAACTGGCACAGTCCCGACTTGGCATAGGGCAAATCCTGACTGCCGACGCTTTTGAGAATGCACTTCGGGTGCTGCTGGCCATTGGCGGCTCCACCAACGGCTTGGTGCATTTGGCGGCCATGGCGGGACGGGTTGGTTTGGAGGTGGACCTCGATGCCTTCGACCGCATGGGACGCGAAACACCGGTGTTGATCGACCTCAAACCCTCGGGCCAGCATTACATGGAAGACTTTCACCATGCAGGCGGCATGCCTGCCTTGCTGCGTGAGTTGCGCCCCTTGTTGAAGTTGGATGCACTCACTGTCACTGGCAAAACCTTGGGTGAGAACCTGGATATTGCGCCAGCGCCTTTTGCGCAAACCGTCATCCGTTCGGCTGACAACCCCATCTACCCACAGGGCGGCATGGCGGTGCTGCGCGGCAACTTGGCCCCAGCGGGTGCCATCATCAAACAGTCTGCCGCCGACCCGCGCCTGATGGAACACGAAGGCCGCGCCGTGGTATTTGAAAACAGCGCAGACTTGGCCGCTCGCATTGACGACCCTGACTTGGATGTCCATGCCCACGATATTTTGGTACTGAAAAACATCGGCCCCAAAGGCGCTCCTGGCATGCCTGAGGCAGGCTATTTGCCGATACCGCAAAAACTGGCAAGAGCCGGTGTGAAAGACATGGTACGCATCTCCGATGGTCGAATGAGCGGCACGGCGTTTGGTACCGTGGTCTTGCATGTGACGCCGGAAGCGGCTGTGGGTGGGCCACTGGCCTATGTGCAAACCGGCGACCGGATACGTTTGAGTGTTTCCAAGCGCAGCCTGGAGTGGCTGGTCTCATCCGAAGAATTAGCCGAACGCCAAAAGGCCAAACCCGTCACTCCTCCCTCGGCAGCCAGAGGTTATCGCCAGCTGTTTTTAAAAACCGTTACACAAGCCGATCAAGGCGCAGATTTTGATTTTTTACGCGCTGAACACCCCCAAGGCAAAACCCCACGCTAAACCCCATTACTCTGACGAAAGCCCCTCATGATGCAATGGTTCAAAGAACTCTCCCCGCCTGAAAAACGCACCTTCGCTGCCGCCTTTGCCGGTTGGACTTTAGACGCCTTGGACTTCATGGTGTTCACCTTTGTCATTTCCGCCCTGATTGGCTACTTTCACATCGACAAAACCCAAGCGGGCATGTTGGGTACGGTCACCCTGTTGTTTTCAGCGCTGGGGGGCTGGATTGCCGGCATGTTGGCGGACCGCTATGGTCGGGTGCGCATCTTGCAAATCACCATACTGTGGTTTTCAATCTGTACCTTTCTGATCGGCTTTGCACAAAGTTTTGAGCAAGTCTTTGTGCTGCGTGCCTTGCAAGGTTTGGGCTTTGGCGGCGAATGGGCGGTGGGCTCGGTGCTGATGGGAGAAATAGTCCGTGCCCCATACCGCGGCAGAGCAGTAGGCACAGTGCAAAGTGGCTGGGCCGTGGGCTGGGGCATCGCCGCCCTGCTCTACACCTTGGCCTTCAGTTGGTTGCCTGAAGAATGGGCTTGGCGCTCGCTGTTTTGGTTCTCTGTTCTCCCCTCATTGCTGGTGGTCTATATCCGCCGCAACGTCCCCGAACCCGAGGTGTACACCCAAAGCCGTGCCGCCAAAGTTGACAGCGTCGCACCTGTTTCACCTTGGACGATTTTTTCCCCTGCCTTGCTGAAAACCACGCTGTTGTCTGCTTTGCTTTGTACCGGTGTACAGGGGGGCTATTACGCGGTCATGACGTGGTTGCCCACATTTTTGAAAACCGAGCGCCACTTAAGCGTGATTGGCACGGGTGCCTATTTGTCGGTCATCATCACCGGTTCGTTCATGGGCTACATCAGCGGCGCGTATTTCACCGACCGCTTTGGCCGCAAGCCGAATTTGTTTTTATTCGCGGTGTTGTCAGGCGTGAGCGTCTATACCTATACCCAAATCGAGTTGACCAACACCGAGATGCTGTTCGTCGGTTTTCCGCTGGGCTTTGCCGCATCGGGCATCTTCAGCGGCATAGGGGCTTACCTGACCGAGTTGTTTCCCTCGTCGGTTCGTGCCAGTGGTCAAGGCTTTGCTTATAACTTTGGTCGCGGCATAGGCGCCTTGTTCCCTACGTTGGTTGGTTACTTATCTGCCAGCCAAGGCTTGGGCATGGCCATTGGCGTGTTTGCAGGAGGCGCGTATGCGTTGGTGTTGCTCACCGTGCTGTTTTTACCAGAGACCAAGGGCAGATCACTGACTGCTTAGAGCCGCAGACATGGCTTGGTTGGCGACATCTTCTAACCAAGCAAAGTCCATGTGCTGATGCGCTTCGCAAAAAAACCAAGGCTCACGCGAGTCGGGCTCCAGCATCACGCCTCGGTCTATCAACTGCCAACAAAACGCACGGTATAAATTGCTGTTGGTTTTGCGCCAGTCGCGGTAAGTCTGCGGCACCGTGGGCGTGAAATGGATGCCCAGCATGGATGGGGGGCCAGCGAAAGTATGTTCAATCCCTGCTTGGGTAAACACCCGACCCAACAAATCGCGTACCCGCTCACCCACGCGGTTCACAGTTTGCAGTGCATCAGTGTGGGTCAAGATATTCAAAGTGCAATGCGCCGCACTCAGTCCCACCAAATTGGCGGTGTAGGTGCCACCGTGCACCACCGCGCCAGCATGGGCACCGACCACATCCATGACGTCTGCACGGCCGCCAAAAGCCGCCACCGGATAACCATTGCCCATGGCTTTGGCAAAGGTTGTTAGATCTGCATAGATGCCATACAAGGCTTGCGCACCACCCTTGGCCACGCGAAAGCCCGACTTCACCTCATCGATGATGAGCAAAGTACCGTGCGATGTACACAGGTCGCGCAAACGCTGAAGCCATGCTTGGCTGGCTGCAATACTGCCCGCGTTACCAATGATGGGTTCAAGCACCACACAAGCCAACTGGTGGTCGTGGCGCTGGAACACATCTTCCAAAGCAGCAAAATCGTTCAAACCGATGATGTCCACCAAATCATGGGTTTTGGCAGGAATACCTGCACCAAAGGGAATAACTTTCGGTGCTTGACCGCTGTGAGCGTCCCAGCTTTCGATGTCAGACTTCCACATCAGTTCGTCGTACAAGCCGTGAAAGCCGCCCTCTACAGTAACCATGCGTTGCCTGCCGGTGAATCCCCTGGCTGTTCGCACCGCCCCCATCACGGCTTCAGTGCCGGAGTTGGCAAAACGCATTTTGTCTATCTGCGGACATAAAGCCTTGATTTGCTGAACCACCATGGTGTCAAGCTCAGTTGCAAAGCCGGTCAAGGTGCCGCCGCTGTGAATTTGCGCGATCACCGCTTGGTCTACCCGCTCGTCCCCATAGCCCAAAATCACCGGCCCATAGCCCAAACGGAAGTCCACATAGGTTTTGCCGTCCACATCGAACAGCTCGCACCCCTTGGCTCGATGGATAAACACAGTACGGTCAGGCCCCCAGTAGCGGTAGTTTTCCGCCACGCCCTGGGGCATATGACGCATCGCTTCTTGCAGCAGTTCAGACTGTCGAGTCATCTGTTCTCCCGAAAGTTCATGTCTTTATTCAGCTGGTGGGCAGGCCGTGTGGTGGACGCAGCAACAAACCCACCCGCTCTTCCAACAACTTCACCACATGCAACTCTGCTGCGTCGTCCCCATAGCGAGCCCTTGCCTCTTCGAACAAGACTTGCGCATGTGCGCCCATGGTGAGTGAGTAACCCTGCGATTGGGCAATTTGGTTCACCAGCCCTAAGTCTTTGCAACACAAGGACAGCGAAAAACTCGGGTCGTAGTGGCCAGCAAAAATGGACGGAATGTCGTGCCGCGCCACCCAGCTGTCTCCGGCGCTGGAAGTGATGGCTTCTTGCACCACATTCAATGGCACACCCGCTTTGGCGCCCAGCATCAAGGCCTCGCCAATGGTGGCTGCGCCCACAAACCACAGCAAGTTGGTCAGCAGTTTCACGGTGGCTGCATTGCCTGGTTTACCGCAATGGAAAATCTTTTCGCCTATCACTTGAAAAATCGGCAGGTGTTTTTCGTAGCAGTCTTTATCGCCGCCCACAAAGATGGACAAACGCCCCAAGGCAGCCATGTCCACGGCATTGGTCACCGGCGCTTCTAAAAAATGAACCCCTTTTTCATGGGCTAAATGAACCAGGTCTTGGACCAAATCGACCGCGCTGGTGGACGTATCAATCACAGTAGCGCCCTGCTTTGCAGCGGCCAGAACGCCCGAGTCACCCAACATGACTTGCCTGACTTGAGGAGGGCCAGGCAATGAGGTCATCACCACCTCGGCTTGCGATACAGCTTGCGCCACAGAATAGGCTTGTTTGGCACCCAGAGCCACTAAGTTGGCTGTTTTTTCCGGTACCAAATCCAACACCGTGACGTCATACCCGGCGCGAATCAAATTCGCCGCCATCGGGTTGCCCATATGGCCAACGCCGATAAAGGCCAGGGCTGGCAATTGACTCATGATTTTTGGAATGTCAAAAACTGTGGTCTGTCGCCCGAATAAGGCTGATAGGTAAAGCCAAAGCTTTTGAGTAACGCCAAAGCCTCGGCAAACCCATAGGTACGGTAGTGAATGGTTTGCGCCATCAGTGTTTTGTCACCATCCGCTAAATAGTAGTGCTTGATGAAACCATGGTCACAAGGTTCAATTTTTTGCGAGTACATCATGCCATTTGAAATAGCACTGGCGTAGTCATGGTGTGGACCTTGAACACCTAAAAGCAATTGCCCACCTTGTTTAACGTGGCTCGCTACCTTGGATAAGCCTTGTCGATTAGGTTCTTCTTGCGCTATGTGACTGACCAAGAAGGGTTCTTTGTCTCCGTCAATCACAAAATACCAAACACCACCATAAGAAAACGCCAAGTCATATGTTTGGTCTAAACGCAGTTCAGTCACATTTTGATTTTGCAACGCCACTTGCGGATAGGCATGTAAGCGTTGCTGGGCAATAGATAGCATGGCTTGGGTTAAATCAACCCCAGTTAAAGACGCATGGGGTTGACGCTTAGTCAATGTTTCCAAAATCAAACCGGTTCCACAACCAATTTCCAAGACATTCGAGAAAGGCAAATGTTGAACCAAACTGTCGACAATTTTGTCGTAATCGTAATAACCCGATGTCATGATTAAGTCGTAATAACCCGACATGTTTGTGTAATCGCCCATTGTCTTCCCTGGTAAACAGCTAACCGAGTGTTGAGGAAAGCATTGCTTGGCAACGCTTCTCAAAAATTGGGGCAAGCATATCAGCCTCGAATAGCCACGCTTAATCTGCGAACGCGGGCCAAGCTTTGGCAGCGCGCCCTAGAATAGGGTTTAATAACTTCATCTTTTCCCAGCGTATGCGCTTGTCATCTTTTCTTTACAAAGCCATGTTGCTAGCAGCATTTGTTTTGGTAAGTGTGGGCTTTATGCAGCGCGACTTGGTAACCGCTGCATTTCAATCCAACCCTTACCACGGGTCACTTGAATCTGTAGTCAGAGGTGAACAAATTTGGGGCCAGTATTGTTTAAGTTGCCATGGCCCCGATGCGGTAGGAGACGGTCCTGCCAGTGCTTTGTTGCCCAAGCGGCCCAAGGATTTGACGATGATTGCCCCTTCACCCCTGTTTCCAGACGGTATCGTGGCTTATCGCATCGCCTTTGGAAAAAACACCATGCCGGCTTGGCATGACACATTGTCCAGTGAACAAATTTGGGATCTTGTCAGCTTTATTCGCTCCAAGTCCAGAAGGTAAACCTAAAGCGAGATAATGACCTATGGATAAAACACCTGTTTGCACTTATTGCACATTGTCAGAGTCACGCATCATTGACCAAAGTCCTCTCACTTTGGTTTTCCGTGATGTTTTTCCCGTCTCTCCTGGTCACACGCTGATCATTCCACGGCGCCATGTCGAGTCTTATTTCGATTTAACTGACCAAGAGCGAGAAGACATGACCTTTATGATGATGCGGGCCAAAAATGTGCTCAAGACCGAATTAAGCCCCCATGCTTTCAATATTGGTATCAACGAGGGTTTTGCTGCTGGGCAAACCGTGACCCATACCAATATGCATTTGATTCCTCGCTTCAAAGGGGACGTACCCGAACCGCGCGGCGGCATTCGTTGGATATTTCCTGACAAAGCGGTTTTCTGGAATAAAAGCCCTGCCACCGTCACAACCACCACTGAAACAAAATGAAACCCTTGATCTTCACCAAATTCCTTATTACTGCCACTTGCTTGCTGTGCTGCAACATGGCTTCATATGCCGCCGAAATGGACAATGGCGACCGCATCTATCAAGCCACTTTTGGCGTCATCACCGCTATCGGCTTTAAAAAACAAATGGATGCTGATCCCATTTGCAAAGGTAGCGTCTATCCTGACTTTGACTTGAATCAATTTTTAGATGCCATTCCTAAAGATTTCCTCACCCACCCCGGACAACGTGAAGGTATCGCCAACCAATTCAAAGGGTATTTTCAAAACATCGACACCTTGCAACTGCCCAACGGTCAAACCGTGCCTGTCGCCTATCAAGAGCTCAAGAAAAGCACTGCCCTTTTGCTACGCAAAGAAACCGAGAGCAGTGACATGGCTGATTTGTGTCAAAAAATATATGGCAACTCCGATAAGATCTTCAAGCAGCAAATCGAGAGCATCAAGTTGTTGATCGTTAAAAAATAAGGCTTTTGATGAAAACCGCTCTTGGACTCAAGCATGCTTGGCGATTGGCATTGGCTTCACTGACTGTTGTACTGTTGGCGTCTTGTACCCAAGAGCAGCAAAACAAAATTGGCAGAGAAATCCAAAACTGGACTGGTACCGATGGCGTTTTGGAAATCTATGCGGGTGACAAATTGGTTCGACGCTTTTTGAAAGTGGACAAAATCAGCACCGCCATGGGAACCGACGATGGCAAAGCCCGTGACTATCGCTATGGCTATGGGGTGTTAGACGAAAATTTGAATATGCAAGTCGACCCCAATGAAAAGCGCGTTTACTTCGAGTTCAGCAATTACTCAACAGTGGTGTTTTTTGAAAACCCACACTGAACCCTTTTAATATTGCACTTTTTAAACTGACCAATTCGGCTTGCGCTTTTCCAAGAAGGCTTGGAAACCTTCTTGGGCACTGTCATCCATCATGTTGCAGGCCATGGTTTGTCCGGCCAACTGGTAAGCAGCGGTCATTCCCATTTCAAGTTGTTGGTAAAACAAGGCCTTGCCAAGGCGAACAGCCGTTTCGGGCTTGGCCACAATTTTGGCGCACAGTTGCAACACCGCGTCTGACAGTGCGTCTGCAACTACCACTTGATTGACCAACCCTCGCGCTTTGGCAGTTTCGGCATCGATGAAATCCCCTGTCAGTAGCATCTCCAACGCCTGCTTACGGTGCATATTGCGACTCAGCCCTACACTGGGTGTGGAACAAAACAAGCCGTAGTTGATGCCCGATACGGCAAACTTGGCATCTTGGCTGGCCACTGCCAAATCACACATGCTGACCAACTGACAGCCAGCAGCTGTGGCAATACCTTGGACTTGCGCTATCACTGGCTGAGGCAAATGTTGAATGCGCGTCATCATGCGACTGCAATGTGCAAACAGCTGAGTGTAGAAATCATGGTCAGGACGGCTTCGCATTTCGCGCAAGTCATGACCTGCGCTGAAAGCACGACCGCCTGCAGCAATGATCACCACGCGGCATGTGGCATCTTCAGCGACCTTTTGTAAAGCATCGTCTAAGGCTGACAACATTTCGCTCGATAAGGCATTAAAGCTGTCGGGGCGGTTGAGAACCAAACGGGTCACGCCAACCAAGGGGGTTTCTGTTAAAAGCCAATCGTTCATGGTGTATCTTCTCCACTCCAATGTGTTGCGCTCACCCATGTCACCAGACCAACCTACCCTGATGTTTCTAGGGCTGCATGATGCACTGCCAGATCCTGCGACAGAGGTTGCACTTTCCAGTGGTGTGCCAGGCTTGATTGCCGCAGGCGGTGGTCTGTCTGTAAGCAGGCTGATAGAAGCTTACAGCAAAGGTTGTTTTCCTTGGTTTAGCGAAAACCAACCGGTATTGTGGTGGAGCCCAGACCCCCGAATGGTCCTAGAAGTAGACAAGTTCCGCTTCCACCGCTCTTTGAGGCAGTGGATAAAGCAACAGCCAAGCTGGGAAATTCGGATGGATACCGCTTTTGATGCTGTCATTGAGCACTGTGCAAACGTACCCAGACTTGGCCAAAGGGGCACATGGATAGTGCAAGATATGGTCGATGCGTATAAAGCTTTGCACAGTGCTGGCTTTGCCCACAGCGTTGAGACATGGATAGAAGGACAACTCTGTGGTGGTCTGTACTGCGTGAGCATAGGACATGCGGTATTTGGTGAATCCATGTTCAGCTTGGTGCCTAACAGCTCCAAGCTTGCATTGGCTGCATTGATCGCTTTTTGTAAAAAACATCACATCCAGCAGGTGGACTGTCAGCAAAACACCCCCCATCTGGCTTTGATGGGTGCCCGAGAAATCCCTCGCCGTGCATTTCTTAGCCATATTCAAGCGGCACAAGTGCAGCCCCCTCTCAACTGGCATTTTCAGCCTTTATACTGGTCTGAATTTAGCCACTCACCCGTTGTGCCGTGACCCACCTCAAGGATTTGCCGCTCCAATCGTTGCAGTTTTATGCAACAGCGCCCTACCCTTGCAGTTATTTGACCGACAGGCAGGCCAGGTCTCAGGTTGCCACACCCAGCCATCTGATTCATAACGACACCTATTCCGAGTTGGTAGCCAAAGGCTTTCGTCGCAGCGGTATGTTTACCTATCGCCCTTATTGCGATGGCTGCCGTGCCTGCGTACCTTTGCGCATTAAGGTCAACGAATTCGAGCCCACACGCAGTCAGCGCAGGGCTCTTAAACAGCATGCAAATTTACAGTCGCGCATTTCAAAACTGGTTTATGCGCCTGAACATTACCAACTGTATTTGGCCTACCAAAACGGACGCCATGCAGGTGGCGGTATGGACCAAGACAGTGTCGAGCAATACACCCAATTTTTGTTACAAAGCAGAGTTAACTCGCGTTTGGTGGAATTTCGAACACCGGAACCTGACATGCCTGAAGGCGCTTTGCGTATGGTGTCTATTCTGGATGTTCTGAATGACGGGTTGTCTGCTGTCTATACCTTTTATGACCCCACTGCATCCAAAGGCTACGGCACCTATTGTGTTTTGTGGCAAATTGAACAGGCTCGTGAATTGGGACTGCCTTATGTCTATTTGGGCTATTGGATTGCCCAAAGCGACAAGATGAATTACAAAGCCCAGTTTGGCCCACACCAAGTACTTGTGGATGGTGAGTGGCAGGACAGTTAGCCGTGCTCTTGTAAGATATCGCTATGCGAAAAGTACAAGCTGGTCAAGTTCCTACCCCATCCATCCAAGTTTTAGAGCGTATGTTCACCTTGATGGACGTATTGGCAGCCAAAGAAGGTACCGCGACACTCAAAGAAATCAGCGAAAAAACGGGTTTACACCCCTCGACAACGCATCGTATTTTGAATGACTTGGTTCTCGGACGCTATGTTGACAGACCCGAATCTGGCCACTATCGCTTGGGCATGCGGCTTTTAGAGCTAGGCAATTTTGTCAAAGCCCGTTTGAATGTGCGTGATGTAGCCCTTGAACCCATGCAAGAGTTGCATCAACTTACCCAACAACCGGTCAATTTAAGCGTTCGACAAGGTGATGAAATTGTTTATATCGAGCGCGCCTACAGTGAACGGTCCGGTATGCAAGTTGTACGTGCTATTGGTGGCAGAGCACCTTTACACCTGACATCGGTAGGCAAATTGTTTTTGGCAGCCGATGACAATGTTCGTGTCAGAGCTTATGCCAACAGAACTGGCTTACCGGGTCATACCCGCAACAGCATTACCCAATTACCTGCGCTTGAAAAAGAGATCGCCAAATCACGCCAGACAGGCGTTGCAAATGACAATGAGGAACTGGAGTTGGGGGTGCGATGCATGGCTGCAGGCATTTACGATGATCAGGGCAAGCTGATTGCGGGATTATCGATATCAGCACCCGCAGATCGGTTAGACGAATCGTGGCTTCCCAAGTTGCAAGACACTGCTCGCAATATTTCCATGGAACTGGGTAACCCTAAACCTGTTTAAGAGGTCAGAGAGCGGCGCGTCTCAACCCAGCGGCGAACGCGTTCAGCATCTGCAATACGGCTGAATTTGCCGGCGGAGTCCAGAAAGACCATGATCAATTTACGACCCGCTACCTTGGCTTGCATCACCAAGCATTGACCCGCTTCTGATATGTAGCCTGTCTTTTGGAGATCGATTTCCCAATTGGGATTGGAGACCAAACGGTTGGTTGAACGGTACTTGAGTGTTTTACGACCCACCTCAACTTCAAAGCCACTGGAGGTGGACAGCTCGCGCAGCGTAGGGTCGTTGGCAGCAAACGCCACCAAAGTGGCCAAGTCCTTTGCGCTGGACTGGTTGCGACTGGACAAACCTGTTGGCTCGGCATAGTGGGTGTCACGCATACCCAGTTGAGCCGCTTTGGCGTTCATTTGGTGAATAAACGCATCCAAACCAGCGGGGTAGGTACGACCCAAGGCATGGGCTGCGCGGTTTTCGCTGGACATCAAGGCCAGGTGCAATAACTCACCACGCGTCAAGGTTGTGCCAGGGCGCAAACGCGAGCTGCTGCCCTTTTCGGTATCAATGTCGTCTGTGGAAATAGTGATGGACTCGCTCATATCGAGATTGGCTTCGCGCACCACCAATGCTGTCATCAGCTTGGTGATAGAGGCAATAGGCAAAACAGCTTGGTCATTTTTGCTCAGTAAAACTTCTTGCGTGTCTTGGTCTATCACATAGGCAACGCTTGATTTCAGAGCGATTTGATCGTCGCTGGCTGCATGCAATCCGGCGAGTTCACCATAAGAGGGGCGCACAGGCAACGTTTTATGAACCCTGCCGGAAGTTTTGGCAACGGAAGCCACTTTCACTCGGTGCTTCTGCTTTGCGGTCAAAGCCTGTGAGGAAGGAGACCAAACAAGCATGGCTGCAACAGTGAATGTTGCAAAAAAACGTGAATTCATAGTTTCAACCCAGTGTACGAAGCCGGCCATCAACTGACCCTGATGCACAAGTGTAGTGCGATTTAAAAATACATGCAAGATCAAAGACTTGCGTGTATTTATTCAGGTGAACAAAAAAACCTGTAGGCTCAATACCTAAAACACAAACAGCCGTATCAGCCCTGAGCAGCTACACGTTCCGATTTACTCTGAAGCTTATTCAGAGCGCTTAAGTATGCCTTCGCAGAGGCCACCACAATATCAGGGTCAGACCCTACGCCATTGACAATGCGACCGTTGTTTTGAAGCCTCACTGTGACTTCGCCCTGACTTTCGGTAGATCCGCTGATGGCATTCACAGAGTACAGCACCATCTCAGCACCGCTTTGCACATGCTTTTCAATCGCTTTCAATGAAGCGTCCACTGGGCCATTTCCATGCGCTTCACATGCAAATTCTTTGCCTTGATCGGTAATGACAATCGACGCAAAAGGCATCTCACCCGTTTCGCTGTGCTGGGACAGTTTCACAAAAGAAAACACATCATTGTCGTGTGAAACACTTTCTTCACTGACCAAGGCCAAAATGTCTTCATCAAAGATTTCGCTTTTACGGTCGGCTAATTCTTTGAAACGACCAAATGCCGCGTTGGTTTCGGCCTCACTCTCGAGTTCTACGCCCAAATCTTCCAAACGTTGCTTGAAGGCATTGCGCCCGCTGAGTTTGCCCAACACAATTTTGTTGGAACCCCATCCCACATCTTCTGCACGCATGATTTCATATGTATCTCGGGCTTTTAAAACGCCATCTTGGTGAATACCGGATGCGTGTGCAAACGCATTGGCACCTACCACAGCCTTATTGGGCTGAACCACAAAACCAGTGGTTTGACTGACCATGCGACTGGCCGCCAAAATATGTTTGGTGTCAATACCCAGCTCTAGACCGAAATAATCTTTTCGGGTCTTGACAGCCATCACAATCTCTTCCAGCGAACAATTACCAGCACGCTCTCCTAAACCATTGATCGTGCACTCAACTTGTCTGGCACCCCCGATTTGCACCCCGGCCAAGGAATTGGCAACTGCCATACCCAAGTCGTTGTGACAATGCACCGACCAAATGGCTTTATCTGAATTGGGGACGCGCTCACGCAAGGTTTTGATGAACTGACCGTACAGCTCGGGAACGGCATAACCCACTGTGTCAGGCACATTGATGGTGGTTGCGCCCTCTGCTATGACCGCTTCCAAAACACGACACAGAAAGTCCATGTCGCTGCGGTAACCGTCCTCTGGACTGAACTCCACATCAGCCACCAAGTTTCGGGCGAATCGCACCGACTGCTTGGCCTGCTCAAACACCTGGTCAGGTGTCATTCGCAGTTTCTTCTCCATATGCAAAGCGGAAGTTGCGATGAAGGTATGAATACGCGAGTGTTTGGCACCTTTTAAGGCCTCAGCAGCCCGGGATATATCGCGGTCATTGGCGCGTGACAAAGAGCAAACAGTCGACTCAGTGATGGCATTGGCAATCGCCTTGACCGCTTCAAAATCACCATCCGAACTGGCTGCAAATCCTGCCTCAATCACATCTACACGCAATCGCTCCAACTGCCTGGCAATACGCAGTTTTTCATCGCGCGTCATAGAAGCGCCTGGAGACTGCTCGCCGTCGCGCAAGGTGGTGTCAAAGATGATCAATTTATCAGCCATGTCTTAGCTCCTGAAAATGCAAACTTTCGATGCCAACCGAGGATTCCCATTGAAAAAGGCCCGGTGCGGTAAGCAAACGGGCCTTGGGGAAAATTGCGCAAACGCTACTGATCCAGCCCGTGAAAGCTTTGAAGCAGTAGAAGCAGCGAAAAGTTCATGTCCGGAATGTATCACAGGCTCGCCGTCGAATCGACAGCCGCTTTTTCAGTGCAGACCTTTTTCATCTGGCTCTTCAGTGGAAGTACTTATGACACTCGTATGCAAACCTTTAGAGCGTCGCCACACATGGACGACATACCCACTGACCCCATAGACCAAGAAGAGGCTAAAAAGCACGGTTGGGGGATGGATATTGATCAGTGCAATGACCAAAGCAATAGACACAATCACTGCAAAAGGCACGCTTTTGCGCATTTGAAAATCTTTGAAACTATAGAAAGGAACATTGCTGACCATGGTTAGGCCTGCATACAAACATACCGCAAACATCACCCATCGATTGTCAACCGGTGAAAAACCTAAATCCGTCATCAGCCAAATGAAACCCATCACCAAGGCTGCAGCAGCTGGTGAAGGTAAACCTTGAAAAAAACGTTTATCTACAGCAGTGATGTTGACATTGAATCTGGCCAAGCGAAGTGCGGCGCATGCACAGTAAACAAAGGCCGCAAACCACCCCCAACGCCCCAAATCTTTCAAGGCCCATTCGTAAGTAACCAAGGCAGGCGCAGCACCAAAAGACACCATGTCCGCCAAAGAATCCATTTGCGCGCCAAATTCAGTTTGGGTATTCGTCATGCGAGCAACCCGACCATCCAAACTGTCAAGAACGATGGAACAAAAAATCCCAATAGCAGACGCTTCAAATTGGTTATTCATGGCCATCACAATGGCATAAAACCCACCGAACAAAGCAGCCAACGTAAACAGATTGGGCAACACGTAGATGCCCTTTCTCAAGCGACTACGCGACTCATCTATCAGCTCTTCAGATTCTTGCAAATTCATAAGGCTTTAGAGCGTTGCAAGTATGGTTGAAGTCGCACTGACTTTGTCACCTGGTGCGACCTGAGGCACAGCCGTCAAGGGCAAGTACACATCGACACGGGAGCCAAAGCGGATAAAACCATAACGGTCACCTTTACTGAGCACATCGGAAGGATGAACATAGCAAAGAATACGTCTGGCAATCAAGCCAGCGACCTGCACCAAGGTCACCACATGCGATTGCCCGTCCACAGTCGCATCAATCACAACCGCGTTTCGCTCGTTTTCAGATGATGCTTTATCAAGATCGGCATTCACAAACAGGCCAGGGAAATATTGCACTGATCGGACAACACCATCCACGCTGGCGCGATTGCTGTGAACATTAAAGACATTCATGAAGACACTGATGAGCAAGGCATCGCGATCGGCATATGGGTCACGAACTTTTTCAATCTTGACAATTCGGCCATCTGCGGGCGACAAAACCGCATTGGCTTGCTCGGGTACAGGGCGTGGCGGGTCTCGAAAAAACTGCACCACAAAAACCAACACCACATAAAAAGGAATGGCTGCCACACAACCCCAGAAAAGGGTTGCTAACAAGCTCAGCAGTACCGCCAAGCCGATGAACGGCCATCCCTCACGCGCCAAAATAGGATGCGGATAATGCTTCATCAGTTACGGCTTTGATCAACCAATTTGTTCTTGGCAATCCAAGGCATCATGGCACGCAGTTGAGCGCCCACTTTTTCAATGGAGTGATCGGCAGTCAAGCGGCGACGTGCAGTCATGCTGGGGTAACCGGTGCGGCCCTCCAAGATGAACATCTTGGCGTATTCACCGGTTTGAATACGTTTCAAGGCGTTGCGCATAGCGACTCGGGATTCTTCGTTGATGACTTCAGGTCCAGTGACGTACTCACCGTACTCGGCATTGTTAGAGATAGAGTAATTCATGTTGGCAATACCACCTTCATAAATCAAATCAACGATCAATTTCAATTCGTGCAAGCACTCAAAGTACGCCATCTCAGGGGCGTAACCTGCTTCCACCAAGGTTTCGTATCCCATTTTGATCAATTCAACTGCTCCACCGCACAACACGGTTTGCTCGCCAAACAAGTCGGTTTCGGTTTCTTCTCGGAAATTGGTTTCAATGATGCCGGCTTTACCACCACCATTGGCCATGGCGTAACTAAGTGCCAAGTCACGGGCTTTACCGCTTTTATCTTGATGAACAGCAACCAAATGGGGAACACCACCACCTTGGGTGTAGGTTGAACGAACAGTATGACCAGGGGCTTTGGGGGCAACCATCCAAACGTCCAAGTCAGCACGAGGCACAACTTGGTTGTAATGCACATTGAAACCATGCGCAAAGGCCAGAGATGCGCCTTGCTTCATATGCGGTGCCACATTGTTGTTGTACACCTCGGCGATTTGCTCATCGGGCAACAAAATCATCACCACATCAGCTGCTTTGACGGCATCGTTGACTTCCATGACATTCAAGCCTGCTTTGCCAACCTTGTCCCATGAAGCTCCGCCTTTGCGCAAGCCCACCACCACTTTGACACCGCTGTCATTGAGGTTTTGGGCGTGGGCGTGACCTTGAGAGCCATAGCCAATGATGGCTACAGTTTTACCTTTGATGAGGCTTAAGTCACAGTCTTTGTCGTAATAGACTTTCATGGGGTTCTCCTAAAAAATGGTTTCTTAAACGCGCAAAACACGTTCGCCGCGGCCAATGCCACAAGCGCCGGTGCGCACAGTTTCCAAAATAGCGCTGTGTTCGATAGCTTCCAGAAAAGCATCGTTTTTGGCCACATCGCCAGTCAGTTCGATGGTGTAACTTTTGTCAGTGACATCAATCACTCGGCCGCGGAAAATATCGGCCATGCGTTTCATCTCTTCGCGTTCTTTGCCTACTGCACGAACTTTGACCATCATCAACTCACGCTCGGTGTAAGCACCTTCGGTCAAGTCAACCACCTTGACCACTTCGATCAAACGGTTCAAGTGCTTGGTAATTTGCTCAATCACATCATCCGAACCGGACGTCTGCAAAGTGATGCGCGACAAGCTGGGATCCTCGGTGGGTGCAACAGTCAAAGATTCGATGTTGTAGCCACGAGCAGAGAACAAGCCTACAACTCTGGACAACGCGCCTGGTTCGTTTTCAATAAGTACTGCAATGATATGTTTCATAGTGGATTCCTCTTTTCGCAACCCTCCCCCACAGGCGGTAACCTGACGGCTTGGTTGTCAATAGATTCCTCGAGTGCGAATGGTGAAAGGGGTGATCAGAGGTCTTCGCTGCCTAAAAGCATTTCTGTAATGCCTTTACCAGCTTGGACCATGGGAAATACGTTTTCGGTAGGATCGGTACGGAAATCCATGAAAACCGTGCGATCTTTGAGTTTTCGAGCTTCGCGAAGCGCAGGCTCTACATCTTCAGGACGTTCGATCAACATGCCGACGTGTCCATAGGCTTCTGCCAATTTAACAAAGTCAGGCAGAGCATCCATGTAACTGTGGCTGTAACGTCCAGAGTATTCAATTTCTTGCCACTGCCTCACCATGCCGAGGTATCGGTTGTTCAGTGCTACCACTTTGATGGGCGTGTTGTATTGCAAACAAGTGGAGAGTTCTTGTATGCACATTTGCACAGAGCCCTCGCCAGTGATGCAAAAGACCTCACTGTCAGGCTTGGCCAATTTGATACCCATGGCATAGGGAATGCCCACACCCATGGTTCCCAAACCGCCGGAGTTAATCCAACGGCGGGGTTGGTCAAAACGGTAGTACTGAGCAGCCCACATTTGGTGCTGACCCACATCAGAGGTGATGTAAGCGTCGGCATCTTTGGTCATATTCCATAAAGTCTCAACCACAAATTGTGGTTTGATCACTTCAGAGCTGCCGAGGTCATATTTCAAACAATTGCGTGAGCGCCAAGCTTCAATGGTTTCCCACCAAGAAGCCAGATTTTTCGGATCTGGCTTGGTGGACAACTCTCGCAACATACCGATCATTTCTGTCAACACTTCTTTGACGTCACCCACAATGGGAATATCGACTTTCACACGCTTCGAAATACTGGATGGATCGATGTCTATGTGAATGATCTTGCGTTCGTTTTGCGCAAAGTGCTTGGGATTACCAATCACCCGGTCATCAAAACGCGCACCCACAGCCAATAACACATCACAATTTTGCATGGCATTATTGGCTTCAATGGTGCCATGCATGCCTAGCATTCCTAAAAATTTACGGTCACTGGCTGGGTAAGCACCCAGGCCCATCAAGGTATTGGTACAGGGGTATCCCAACATATCGACCAAGGTGCGTAACTCGGCAGAAGCTTCACTCATGAGAACGCCTCCGCCGGTGTAAATGAAAGGCCTTTTTGCACCTACCAACAACTGCAGAGCTTTGCGAATTTGTCCACTGTGCCCTTTACGAACGGGGTTGTAAGAGCGCATTTCAACCGATGTGGGATAACCGGTGTACATGGTCTTTTTAAAAGACACATCTTTAGGAATATCGACTACGACGGGGCCTGGACGACCAGTGCGCGCAATATGAAAAGCCCTCTTCATGATGTCGGCCATGTCTCGCACATCTTTGACCAAAAAATTGTGCTTGACGATAGGTCGAGTAATGCCGACGGTGTCGCATTCTTGAAAAGCATCCAAGCCAATGGCATGGGTAGGAACCTGTCCGGTGATGATGACCATTGGGATACTGTCCATGTAGGCGGTAGCGATACCAGTGATCGCATTGGTAACACCCGGGCCTGAGGTCACCAAGGCCACGCCCACTTCACCCGTCGCACGCGCATAACCATCGGCTGCATGAACTGCAGCCTGCTCATGACGAACCAATACATGTTCTATGGTATTTTGCTTGTATAGCGCGTCATAAATATGCAAAACAGCGCCGCCGGGATAGCCCCAGACGAATTGAACGCCCTCAGCCTGTAAAGACTTGACAAGAATGTCAGATCCATTGATTTCGATGGGGTTTTGGCTTAGTGCACTGGCTTGTGCTGCGGATTGCAGTTCCGCCTTAGAGATTTCCATGATGTAACCTTTGTGAATTTCGCAAACGAAAAAACTAGGGTGCCTTTTTGCATCTTCTTTTGAAAGTACATCAAGACTTTGGATTTCAAGCTACAGGCGTTTAACACCAAACTTGAACCCTTTTAGTTTGACAGCCCACTATTATGACACTGAAATCTTTATCCATGGCTTGGTAAGCCAGCTTCTTGCTGCGATGCCATAATGAAAAAGGATTTCATACATCTTTCGGCCTTCTTTTCGATAAAGTTGCAAACCAGCCTTGGCTTCTGACAAAGAACTCTCTGATTTTCTGATTGGAAATGAAAAGCGCGCCTTCAAGCGAACCGTTTTTCACGTACGAGACGAGGAAGCTGCTTTGGACATCGTTCAAGACAGCATGATGAAGCTGGCTGAACACTATGGAGATAAGCCCGTCGCTGAACTCCCTATGCTTTTCCAGCGAATCTTATCGAACACAACCTTGGATTGGTTTCGCCGACAAAAGACCCGGAAAGCTCTTTTTTCCAATTTCAGCGACTTTGGCAACGATCAAGCTGACGATGAATTTGACGTTTTAGACGTCTTAACGTCCCATTTAGGCACTGAAAGCGCGCTAGATGCATTCGTTAGAACTAAAACATTTGAAGAAATTGAGAATGAAATCCAAAATCTACCCGGACGTCAACGAGAAGCCTTCTTGTTGCGTTATTGGGAGGACTTGGACGTGGCTGAAACTGCAGCAGCCATGGGTTGCTCTGAAGGCAGCGTTAAAACGCACTGCTCCAGAGCCATTCAGTCCTTGTTCAAAGCTCTGAGCTCCAAGGGAATCCGACCATGATTAATGCCCCATCCAAACTGACCATTCAAGACCAACTCGGCAAACGATTAACCCAAGTGCTTGATCAAAATTCGGAGTTGCCTTACGAGGTGACGGAACGCTTGCGTGCGGCACGCACGCGTGCATTGTCGCTGCGACGCATTGCGCAACCCCAAATGGAGACAGCCCAAGACATTCAATCCCAAAATGGCTTGTTAGCTCTGAAGTTCCCCTCTCAATTCAATTTGCTTTTTCAGGCTTTCGGCTCTTTTTTGCCCTTGTTAATACTGGTCGCAGGCTTGGTATTCATCCACGATTTTCACAACACGCAAACCGCTTTAGAGCTTGCTGAAATTGATTCTGCGCTCTTGACAGATGATCTTCCGCCCATCGCCTATACCGACGCATCATTTCTTGATTACCTGAAACACGATATTGGTTCTCCCCAAAACCAATAAGCTTTTCTTTGCGCACCATGCAAGTTGCCTACCGCCATACCCCATGTTTAACTTTGCTTGCCAGCATGTTTTTTTTGCTGGTGGGATATTCAATTGCGCAGGCTCAGGAACTTGAACAAAAGCCCATTTACACAACGATAGCCCTGGAAACTTCGCCACGTTGGTCTGAATTGAATAATGCCCAAAAAATGGCTCTTCAGCCTTTACAAAGTCTTTGGCCCACTCTTGAACCCAATCGCAAACGTAAGTGGCTGGCTATTGCGCAAAATTTTGCAAACATGAGCGAATCATCTCAGGCTTTGGCTCAGGAACGTATGAGAGAGTGGGCAGCCCTAACGCCGCTACAAAGATCACAAGCGCGATTAAGTTTTGCACAACTTCAACAGTTGTCCAGTGACGAAAAACTCGCCAAGTGGGAGGCCTATCAGGCCCTCAATGATGAAGAAAAACAAAAGATCCCTGTATCAAAACCTCTTACGCTCAAAGGTGCAGCTATGGCAATCAAGCCAGTCTCGCCTGAAAAATTAGCCTCTACCCCAGTCAAAAAAGAAGGCCAAAGTTTCTCACCTCGCATTGATACCAGCCAGCTCAACCCTTTTACTTTGCTACCTGCAAATTCTTTGGCAAGCCCCCGGCCCTCTTCGGTCGAATGAGCCAGTCAACTCCCCCTTACGACCTTACCGCAACCCGTCTGCCTCCAGCGGCATCCTTGACAAGGCGCATGTGCTGCTGGTTTTACGAAGGCTTGTTGCTCTTTGGTGTTATTTTTATAGCCGGTTATCTTTTTGGCACTCTCAGCCAAACCAAGCACGCATTGAATAACCGCCATGGTCTTCAAGCCTTTGTGTTCTTGGTATTGGCTTTGTATTTCACTTTTTTTTGGCATAAAGGCCAAACACTGGCCATGAAAACTTGGCACTTGAAAATCACAACCCTTGATGGCCTGGCCTTGCCTCAAAAACAAGCACTTTTGCGTTACGTATTTGCTTGGATTTGGTTTGTACCACCACTGGCATTGGCCACCTTATTCGACCAATCAGGCATTCAAGCTTTGGGGGTGGTGGTAGCGTGGGTCATCTTTTGGGCTTTGGGCAGTAAATTTCATACGGATAAACAGTTTTGGCATGACCACTGGGCGCTTACCCGCATTGTCGATGTGCGCCCTGAACTGTCACAGACTTCAGACACAATAACGCCATGACAGTATCTTTTTCCTTATGTGTTTATTGCGGTTCACGCACGGGCGAATTGGCCTCCTACAAACAAGCCGCACAAACTGTTGGCCAATGGATAGGTCAGCGCAAGGGTCAATTGGTCTACGGCGGTGGAAACAGTGGTTTGATGGGTGTGGTTGCTTCGGCTACGCAACAAGCCGGTGGAAAAGTTGTAGGAATTATTCCCAGATCGTTGGCTGAAAAAGAATTGGCGCGTGACGACTGTGACGAATTCTATTTGGTTGACACCATGCATCAGCGCAAACACATGATGGCCGAACGAGCAGATGCTTTTCTTGCCCTGCCCGGCGGCATAGGCACTTTTGAAGAGTTTTTTGAAGTGTGGACTTGGCGGCAACTGGGCTACCATAACAAGCCTATTGGTTTACTGAACGTCGATGGGTATTTCGATGGCTTGCTGGCCTTCATGCAAAACACCGTTTCGCAAGGTTTTGTGTCCGGCTGGCAAATGGGCTTGATTCACCAGTCTGACAAGCC
>DAIQOH010000008.1:34515-53381 GCA_036787995.1 Limnohabitans sp.
TACTCTGCGCCACGGTACAACTCGGTATGGCCTTTTTGACGACCAAAGCCTTTGACTTCGGTAACAGTGAGGCCAGTAACGCCACATTCAGCAAGCGCTTCACGGACCTCTTCCAATTTAAAGGGTTTGATAACCGCTGTGATTTGTTTCATGATTGATTTCCTTGGTTACACCTAAAAATTCGTTCCTCACGAACGGAAATGACTGGTAATAGGATAACGCCAATCTTTGCCAAACCCCCTGTGAGTGATGCGAATACCCACAGCCGCTTGGCGACGCTTGTATTCATTGATGCGAATCAAGCGCGTCACTTTCTCCACATCAACCTGTGAATATCCCGCCTCAACAATTTCTTGGGCGCTTTGGTCTTGCTCCATATAACGCGACAAAATAGCATCCAGCACCTCGTAGGGCGGCAAACTGTCTTGATCGGTTTGGTCGGGGCGAAGTTCTGCGCTGGGGGCGCGGGTGATGATGCGCTCAGGAATCGGGTATTCGCCCCTGCCGTAAGGGTCATGCTGGTTACGCCAATGCGCCAGTTGGTAAACCAAGGTTTTGGCCACATCCTTGATCACTGCAAAGCCACCTGCCATGTCACCGTACAAAGTGCAATAGCCGGTGGCCATTTCGCTTTTGTTGCCGGTAGTCAAGACAATTGCGCCAAGTTTGTTCGACAAAGCCATCAACAACGTACCGCGAACTCGCGCTTGAATATTCTCTTCGGTAGCGTCCAATGGCATACCGTCAAAATCAGATGCAAGCGATTGCAAAAAAGCGTCAAACATGGGCACGATAGATTTTTCGTCATAGTGCACACCTAGCCTTTGGGCCATGTCTCTGGCATCGGTCAGACTGATTTCAGCTGTGTAAGGAGAAGGCATCATGACACAGCGCACGTTATCAGGCCCTAGCGCATCCACTGCAATTGCCAACACCAAAGCAGAGTCAATTCCCCCAGACAAACCAATCAGTGCGCCTGGAAAGCGATTCTTACCAAGGTAATCGCGAACACCTAACACCAGTGCATCCCATACTTCTGCTAACTCTGTCTGCAAGGGCGCAGTATCAGCTTGCAAAGCCGTTTGGCCATGCACAGATTCAACACAAACATGGAAATCGGTTTCTACAAAACCTGGGGCTCTGCCTGCCAACTCGCCTGTTGCTTGAAGCGCGAAGGAACGTCCTTCGAACACCACTTCATCTTGTCCACCCACCAAATGGGCATAAACCAATGGCAGTCCTGTAGCTTGGCAACGATTTTGCATTTGCTGTTCACGCTCTTGTGCTTTACCCATGTGAAAGGGCGATGCGTTGAGCACAGCCAAAATCTGAGCACCTGCGGCTTTGGCCTCCGCAGCCGGTTTTTCAAACCAGGCGTCTTCACAAATAAGCAAACCCACTTTCACGCCCTCCACCTCAAACACACAGGGCTTAGTGCCAGGTTTGAAATAGCGGCGCTCATCAAAGACTTGGTAATTGGGTAACTCGCGTTTGGCGTAACTGGCAACCACCTTGCCCTCACACATCACCGAGGCCATATTGAAGCGCAAGCTGACTGCTACCGAGCGGGTACGTTCATCATGGCCGCTGGGATGCCCCACAACCACATGCATGCCTCTTAAATCAGACAGTGACAGTCTGATGGAGTCCAGCGCTTGTTCACAAGCGCTGATGAAAGAAGCACGTAAAAACAGATCTTCAGCGGCATAGCCACAAATCGACAACTCTGGCGTGATCAACAACCTCACCCCTTTGGCATAAGCACGGCGAGCAGCATCCACGATTTTTTGGGCGTTTCCTGCCATATCACCCACGGTGAAATTGAGCTGGGCTACACTGAGTTCAAGCGTCATAGGATATATGCAAAAAGAGCTGTTCGATTATGGCATCCGGGTGCACCCGCATCTTCAAGAGATTGCCGCCAAGGACTGGGATGCTTTGCTTTTCCAGCAACACAGTCCCACCCCTTTTATGCAACACGCTTACTTGCTGGCATTGCAAGAAAGTTCCAGCGCCATTGCCGATACTGGCTGGCAAACGCGGTTCATCAGTTTATGGCGAGGCGATGCATTGGTCGCCGCTTGCCCCCTTTACCTCAAGGACCACTCCTATGGCGAGTATGTCTTTGACTGGGCTTGGGCCAATGCTTACCACCAACACGGGCTTAACTACTACCCTAAAGCACTGATTGCTGTGCCATTTACCCCCGTACCTGGCGCTCGCTTACTTGCAGTTGATGCAAGGACACGTGAATTGCTGCTTGAAGCGGTCATAGGGTGGTGTCAAAACCAAAAAATGTCCTCACTGCACATGCTGTTTGGCAGCGAGGAAGATACCGCAGCAGCCCAAGCACTGGGCTTGCTGCAACGGCAGACGGTGCAATTTCACTGGCAAAACCAAGGATGGCCAGATTTCGATATGTTTTTAAGCAGCCTTACCCAAGAGAAGCGCAAAAAAATCCGCCAAGAGCGACGACGTGTCAGCGATGCAGGCGTGGTGTTTCGCTGGGCTTTGGGGGCTGATATCACGCCAGAGGATTGGCTGTTCTTTTACAGCTGTTATGAACGCACTTACCTTGAGCACGGAAATGCGCCCTACTTAACACCCGACTTTTTTCAGCGCATGCAAACGCATATGTCACACAACTGGTTGCTGTTTATTGCCGAGCGCGAAGGTCGACCCATTGCCAGCAGCTTGATTGGGGTACACGAGCTGAATACGCCCAAAGGAGTGGCTTATGGTCGCTACTGGGGTGCGCTAGAGCGGGTGGATTGTTTGCACTTTGAAGCTTGTTATTACCAACCCTTGCAGTGGTGTATCCAGCATGGGGTGAAGCGATTTGAGGGCGGAGCCCAAGGCGAGCACAAAATGGCCCGCGCCTTGATGCCTGTCAGCACCCACAGTGCGCATTGGTTGGCAGACCCTCGTTTTGCCAATGCGGTTGAGCAGTTTTTACAACGCGAGGGCGCAGGTGTGGACAACTACCTTGCACACCTGGACGAACGCAATCCGTTTAAGCGCGCCCCTTGATTCAAGCCTTGCTTTTCTGGTAGTTGTTCATGCCGTCAAGTACTTCTTGACGGGCCACATCAGGACCCTCCCAGCCTAAAATCTTGACCCACTTGCCCTGCTCCAAGTCTTTGTAATGCTCAAAGAAATGGGCGATGGTTTTCAAGCGCATGGGGTTCAAGTCTTCAGGTTTTTGCCACTGGGTATAAATGGACAAAATTTTGTCAGTGGGCACAGCCAACACCTTGCCGTCCATGCCGGCCTCGTCTTCCATTTTCAAAATACCAATCGGGCGACAAGGCACCACAACACCAGGAATCAAAGGGACAGGCGTGATAACCAACACATCCACCGGATCTCCGTCGCCGCTGATGGTTTTGGGCACATAACCGTAGTTGGTCGGGTAGTGCATGGCGGTGCTCATGAAGCGATCGACGAAGATGGCGCCAGTTTCTTTGTCCACCTCGTATTTGATGGGGTCGGCGTTCATCGGAATTTCGATGATGACGTTGAATTCTTGGGGTGCGTTTTTGCCTGCGGTGACGTTGTCTAGGGACATATTGAAAATCTCTTAAATGAAAAAACGAAACGAAAAACTGCGCTATTTTGTCAGTAATTACCCTGATTTTTCTTACACCTTGGTACTGTTTCAGGGATTGCTGTCATTTGAATCCCTTACATTCGCCGAGTTGGCCAATCACCCTCGCTTGTGAGCGTGTGAGGAAGCAACGCAAAGGTGGTGTCAAACAACCTGTTTGCGTGGCGCCACCTCTTCGCGAAACAACCAAGGAGACTTTATGACTGGCAATACAGCGCTGTACTTTGCGCTCATCTGTGGCCTCATCGCCGTGATTTACGGTTTCTGGGCGCGCAGTTGGATTCTTTCCCAAGACGCAGGCAATGCCCGCATGCAAGAGATTGCGGCAGCGATTCAAACGGGTGCTGCCGCCTATTTGGCACGGCAGTACAAAACCATCGCCATGGTCGGTGTGGTGTTGGCTGTTCTCATTGCGTGGGTTTTAGACCCCTTGAGTGCGGTTGGCTTTGTTCTCGGTGCCGTGCTGTCTGGCGCTTGCGGCTTCATCGGCATGAACATTTCCGTTCGGGCCAATGTGCGCACTGCACAAGCAGCGACCAAGGGTATTGGCCCAGCTTTGGATGTGGCTTTCCGCGGCGGCGCCATCACTGGCATGTTGGTGGTTGGTCTGGGCCTTTTGGGCGTGACCGCTTTTTACGGGTACCTGACTTCCAAGGGAGTGCCTGCTGACGGTAAAGCGCTGGCTGGCATGCTCAATCCCTTGGTCGGTTTCGCGTTCGGTTCTTCCCTGATTTCCATTTTTGCCCGACTGGGCGGCGGCATTTTCACCAAGGGCGCTGACGTTGGCGCCGACCTGGTGGGCAAAGTCGAAGCAGGCATTCCTGAAGACGACCCTCGCAACCCTGCAGTGATCGCTGACAACGTCGGTGACAACGTGGGTGACTGCGCGGGTATGGCTGCGGACTTGTTTGAAACCTATGCCGTGACCTTGATTGCCACCATGGTGCTAGGTGCTTTGCTGGCCGGCACTGCTGGTCCCAACATGGTGCTCTACCCGCTCGTTTTGGGTGGCGTGTCCATCGTGGCTTCCATCATTGGTTGCTTCTTTGTCAAAGCCAGCCCTGGCATGACCAATGTGATGCCCGCGCTGTACAAAGGTTTGGCGGTCTCGGGCATCTTGTCACTGATTGCTTTTTACTTTGTCACCCACGCCTTGTTCCCCGCTTCAGTGGCCTTGCCTGATGGCACCGCCTTGACCGCTGGTAACTTGTTTGGTGCCTGTGCCATTGGTTTGATCCTTACTGGCGCGTTGGTTTGGATTACCGAGTACTACACAGGCACGCAGTACGCGCCTGTGCAACACATTGCGCAAGCATCGACCACAGGTCACGGAACCAACATCATTGCCGGCTTGGGCGTTTCCATGCGTTCTACCGCCTGGCCTGTGTTGTTTGTGTGCGCCGCCATCTACAGCGCCTTTGCATTGGGTGGCTTGTACGGCATCGCTATCGCTGCGACTTCCATGCTGAGCATGGCTGGTATCGTGGTGGCTTTGGACGCCTACGGTCCCATCACCGACAACGCCGGCGGCATTGCCGAAATGGCTGAGTTGCCCGCCAGCGTGCGTGACATCACCGACCCATTGGACGCCGTGGGTAACACCACCAAGGCCGTGACAAAAGGGTATGCCATTGGCTCTGCAGGTCTTGCAGCGCTGGTGCTGTTTGCCGACTACACCCACAAGCTTGAAGGTTTGGGTGCCCACATCCAATTTGACTTGAGCGACCCCAAAGTCATCATCGGTTTGTTCATCGGCGGTCTGATTCCTTACTTGTTCGGCGCGATGGCGATGGAGGCCGTGGGCCGCGCCGCCGGTGCCGTGGTGGTGGAAGTGCGTCGCCAGTTCAAGGAAATCAAAGGCATCATGGACGGTACCGGCAAGCCTGAGTACGACACTGCGGTAGACATGCTGACCACAGCAGCCATCAAAGAAATGATGATTCCCAGCTTGTTGCCTGTGGTGGCGCCCATCGTGGTCGGCTTGCTATTGGGCCCAGCCGCTTTGGGTGGTTTGCTCATGGGCACCATCGTGACCGGTTTGTTTGTGGCCATTTCCATGTGTACGGGTGGCGGTGCTTGGGACAACGCCAAGAAATATATCGAAGACGGACACCACGGTGGCAAAGGCTCAGAGACCCACAAGGCCGCCGTCACAGGCGACACTGTGGGTGACCCCTACAAAGACACGGCGGGTCCTGCGGTCAATCCCTTGATCAAGATCATCAACATTGTGGCTTTGCTGATCGTGCCTGTCATGATGCATTTCCATGCCAGCAGTGTTGCGGCACCAGTGGCTGTGCAAACACCACCGGCAGTTACTGCGCCTGCTGATACACCTGCAGCGGCACCTGCTGCTGAGAACAAGTAAGCGTTTCTGGTCTGAGTCGGCTTGTCCGGCTTGTTCAAAAGCCCGCTTCGGCGGGCTTTTTTGCGTCATTGCGCAAACGTCATGGAGCATCCGTCATTGCGAGCGATGAAGAAAAGGCTGAAATGACGGATCGGGCACAATGACGGGATGTCAGAACGCGTCATTTCTCTCTTCGATCTTCGCAACCGCCCTGCCGTCATTCCGGCTACCCCAATTCCAGCCACCGGGCTGCTGAGCGACCAACGCGGCCGCCCTCTGCGAGATCTGCGCATCAGCGTCACCGACCGTTGCAACTTCCGTTGCAACTACTGCATGCCCAAGGAAGTGTTCAACAACGATTACAAATACCTGCCGCATTCATCGTTGCTGAGTTTTGAGGAAATCACCCGCGTTGCCAGACTGTTTGTGTCGCATGGCGTACAAAAACTGCGCCTGACTGGCGGCGAACCGCTGCTGCGCAAAAATTTGGAAATCCTGATCGAGCAACTGGCCGCCTTGCGCACCCCCGAAGGCAAGCCGCTGGATCTGACCCTCACCACCAATGGTTCGCTGTTGCGCCGCAAAGCCGCGGGCCTCAAGGCTGCTGGTTTACAACGCGTGACTGTCAGTCTGGACGGTTTGAACGACTCCATTTTTCGTGCCATGAACGACGTGGACTTCCCCGTGGACGATGTGCTGGATGGCATTGAAGCGGCTAAAGAAGTGGGGCTTGGCCAAGACGCCAAAGGCGGCTTCAGCGGTTTGAAAATCAACATGGTGGTGAAGAAAAGCACCAACCTGAGCGAAATCATACCCATGGCGCGGCATTTCCGTGGCAGCGGCCTCACGCTTCGCTTCATCGAGTACATGGACGTGGGCGAAACCAACGGCTGGCAAATGGACGAGGTGCTGCCCTCGGCCGAACTCATAAAACTGCTGCAAGCCGAGTTCCCTTTGGTTCAACTCGAACCCTCTGCCCCTGGCGAAACCGCCCAACGCTGGGGTTACGCCAATGCACAGGGCGAGTTCGACCCCTCTCTGGGCGAAGTGGGCGTGATCAGCAGCGTGACCCAAGCGTTTTGTGGCGACTGCAACCGCGCCCGCTTGTCCACCGAAGGACAGCTTTACCTGTGCTTGTTTGCCGCGACGGGCCATGATTTGCGTACCTTGATGCGCAACGGCGCCTCGGACGAAGACATCGCCTCAGCCATTGGCCTGATTTGGCAACAACGCGACGACCGCTACTCGGAGTTGCGCGGGCAAAACCTGCAACCGCCACCCACGCCGGGCCAAAAACGGGTGGAGATGAGCTACATCGGCGGCTGATGAAGCCCGCGACGCCTGAGAACATCACGGGTTGGGTGCTGACTGGCGGGCAAGGCTCGCGCATGGGTGGTGTCGACAAAGGCTTGCAACTGTTTCAAGGCCAAGCCTTGGCATTGACAGCGGCAAAGCGCTTAGCTCCCCAAGTGCATGTGGTCAAACTCAATGCCAATCGCCACCTCACAGACTATGCCCGCTGGGGCTATGAGGTGCACGCTGACAGTTTGAGCGGCTTTGCGGGTCCTTTGGCTGGCATGCTGACGGGTTTTCAGCAATGCGATACGGAATGGCTTTTAACTGTGCCTTGCGACAGCCCGTTTTTCCCACTGGATTTGGCGCATCGACTTGGCATGGCTGTGAGCGCAGAAGCGTCGGTGATGGCCATGGCCTGGGCCACTGAGACTGCGCTCAACGGAGAAACCGTTTGCAGGCCCCAACCTGTGTTTTGCTTGTTGCACCACTCTTTACAAACCAGTCTGAACGATTTTTTACACAGCGGTGGACGCAAGATAGATGCGTGGACAAGTTTGCATGCGGTGGCACGCATGGACTTCACCTTGCCCCACGACAGTCGCCATGCGTTCGCCAATGCGAACACATGGCAAGACTTGCAGGACTGGCAAGCTTAAGTGGCGTGGTGAACGTCTTCTTCAAAAACGGTTTGAATCGGTCCGGGCGTTCCTTTGCGAGCGAACAAAGAATACATGGTTGGCACCACAAAAATCGTCAACAAAGTGCCCAAACTCATGCCACCCACAATCACCCACCCAATTTGCTGACGGCTTTCAGAACCCGCGCCCGTGGCCAAAGCCAAAGGAATGGCACCCAGCACCATGGCGCCTGTGGTCATCAAAATCGGGCGCAAGCGCAGCGTGGCTGATTTGTGCACAGCGTCTAGGGCGCTCATGCCCGTCATGCGCAGTTGATTGGCAAACTCCACGATCAAAATACCGTGCTTGGTAATCAATCCCACCAAGGTAATCAGCCCGATTTGGCTGTAGACATTCAAGGTACTACCTGTCCACTGCAAAGCCAACAAAGCGCCAACGATAGACAAGGGGACCGAAAGCAAGATGACAAAAGGGTCAACAAAGCTCTCAAACTGCGCAGCTAACACCAAGAAGATAAACACCAGCGCCAGTACGAATACGCCAGTCAGCGACCCTGAGGACTGCTCAAATTCTCTGGAATTGCCGTTCACATCCGTGGTGTAACCGGTTTTAAGCACTTTGCCGGTCACGCCCTTCATAAAGGTCAAGGCTTGTCCCAAGGAATAGGACGGTGCCAAATTGGCTGTGAAAGTCACGCTGCGACGTTGGGCAAAGTGGTTGAGTTCACGAGGAACCACAACCTCTTTCATTTTGACCAAGGCTGACAAAGGCACCATGGCGTCTCCTCTGCCACGCACGAAGATTTTTTCAACATCGCCAGGTGTGTAGCGGTTCTTGGCTTCGGTTTGCACCACCACGTCGTACTGCTCGCCTTCACGCTTGTACTGGGTGACGCTGCGTCCCCCCATGGCCGTCTCAACAGCACGTGCGATGGTTTCCACAGGAATACCCAAGTCGGCTGCACGCTCTCGGTCAACCTCTAAGCTGATCTCGGGCTTGTTCAAGCGCAAATCCACATCCATGCTGACAATGCCAGGGTTTTTAGAAACTTCTTCCTGAATGGTTTTGGTGACCTTGGCCAAGTTTTCATAGGTGTCGTTGGTAAGCACCACGAAGTTAAAGGGCCGTTCACGAAACGCTTGACCCAAAGACGGGGGTGTGATGGGAAACGCCATCACACCAGACATGCCACCCATGGCTGGCATCATGTCGCGCGCCATGTCCAAGGTGCTGCGCTTGCGCTGATCCCAAGGCAATGCGCCCAAGAAGACCGCACCTTGGGCTACAGTGGGATTGCCCACCACGGCGAAAAACTTATCGAACTCGCTGTATTTACGACCAATCTTCTCCAACATGTTCACGTATTTGGAGGTGTAGTCCAGGGTTGCACCGTCGGGGCCGTTGATGATGACCAAAATCACGCCACGGTCTTCCATGGGTGCTAACTCACTTTTGGCGTTGATGAACAACTGGTAAGAACCATAGGCCGCCAAAAACATAACGCCAACCACCAACCAACGGCGTGACAGATGTATGCCGCCCACTCGCCAACCGGTGAGTGTCCAGCGCAACACATGGCCATAGCCGCGGGTCAAGGCATCCAACATGCGCCCAATACCACGGTCAAAAAACGAAGGGTCAGGGTTGTGTTTCAGCAGTTTGGAGCACATCATGGGTGACAACGACAAAGCCACCACGCCAGAAACCATCACAGAACCGGCCAAGGCCAAAGCAAACTCTGCAAACAACCTGCCCGTCCGCCCAGGGGTAAAAGCCAAAGGCGCAAACACCGCCACCAAAGTCAGGGTCATGGCAACCACCGCAAAGCCAATTTCTCGCACACCTTTGATGGCGGCAGCAAAAGGTTCCATGCCCTCTTCGATGTAACGGTAAATATTTTCAAGGACCACGATGGAGTCATCCACCACCAAGCCAATGGCCAGAACCAGCGCCAGCAAAGTGAGTGAGTTGATCGAAAAACCAAACAAAGCCATCAGGGCAAATGTGCCCACCAAAGAAACAGGAATGGTGATCAGCGGAATGATGGAAGCACGCAAGGTGCGCAAAAACACAAAAATAACCAAAGACACCAAGGCAGCCGCTTCAAAAATAGTGTGAAACACCGCTTCAATCGATTTTTCAATGAAGACCGAAGAGTCGTTAGCGACTTCGATGTTCACGCCAGGCGGCAGGTTTTCTTTGATGCGCGGCATCATGGCCGTGATGGCTTTGCTTAGCTCTAAGGGGTTGGCGGTGGAATTTCGAAGCACCCCCAGCGCAATGGCTTCATTGCCGTTGTAACGAACCGAAAAACGCTCAGCCAAGGGGCCTTGCTCGATACGGGCCACATCGCGCAGGCGAATCGCCATGCCATTGACATTGCGAATCACAATGTCGCTGAACTCCTCAGGCTTGCGTAAATCGGTGGCAGTCGTGATGTTGAATTCGCGCATACGGCTCTCGACCCTGCCCGCTGGCACCTCCACATTGGACTTGCGTAACGCATCCTCAATGTCTTGGGTGGTCAAGCGGTAAGCCGCGAGTCGGTCGGTATCCAGCCACACCCGCATGGCGTATTTGCGCTCACCAAAAATACGCACATCTGCCACGCCGGGCGCGGTTTGCATCATGGGCTTGGCAATGCGGTTAGCCAAATCGGTGAGCTGCAAGGTGTCCATGGTGTCCGAGCTAAAGGACAACCAAATCACCGGGAAAGCATCGGCTTCTACCTTGGCAATGACTGGCTCATCGATGCCCAAGGGCAGGCGCTGGCGAACACGTGACACTTTGTCACGCACATCTGCTGCAGCCGCATCGGGGTCACGGGTCAGCAAAAACTTGACGGTGATTTGGCTTTGCTCCTGGCGACTGATGGATGTAATGACATCCAAACCTTCTACGCCCGACAAAGAATCTTCCAACACTTTGCTGACCTGCGACTCCACCACAGCACTGGACGCACCGACGTAGCGGGTCTCTACGGTGACGGTGGGGTTGTCAATCTTGGGGTACTCGCGAATAACCAAACGGTTGAAAGACACCACGCCGACCAACACAATCAGCAAGGACAAGACCGTGGCGAAAACAGGCCGACGTATCGACAGCTCTGGCAATTGCATATCAGTTCCTAGACTCGGTGACACGCAAAGCGGTGCCGTCTTTTTGCAAACGGTGCTGACCGGCAACCACCACAGTGTCTTCGGCTGTCAAACCAGATAAAACTTCCACCCGCCCAGGCAAGCGTGTGCCTAACTTGACCTCGGTGCGCAAGGACACCAGTTTGGTGTCTGGCGGCAAGGGGCCGGCGCTTGGAACCGCCTCAGGGGGTACCGCCTTGATCACAAATTGCTTGCCACCCATAGGCACAATAGCCTCCTCAGGAATAGACAAGGCCGCGCTTTTAAGCGCAAACAATGCATTGACACGGGCAAACATACCCGGGCGCAAAGGACCCGTAGCTGTGAATTTTTCAATGGTCTGCGCTGGTCTGACAGGACAGGCCGAATCAGGCGGCGTAGGACTGGGGGTTGCGACAGCTGGCTCTAGAGGTTTGAGTGACGGTGCACCTTTTTTCAACTCAGCCGCGGCTTCGTTACGCAACACCGCACGCACGCTGATGGAGCGACCATTGGCATCAATCAAGGGGTCGATGGCCTCTATGCGGGCTTGGTAGGTACTGCCAGCCATCGCATCAATGGCAACTTCAACCGTTTGTTTGGTGGAAAGCTTGCTTTGGTAACGCTCAGGCAAACGGAAATCCACATACAACTGTGTGATGTCTTCCAGATTAACCATGTCAGCGCCATCTTTCACAAAGTCACCCAAATTGACACTGCGAAGCCCCACGGTGCCACTGAAAGGCGCCACGATGCGCATGCGCTCCCAACGTGCACAGGTAAGCGCCACTTGGGCCTGTGCCACTTGCAAACTGGCCAAGCTTTCATCCAAAGACCGCTGGGCAATAAAGCCTTTCTCGACCAAGTCTTGGTTGCGTTTGTGGTTGGCTTGGGCAATCGACATTTGCGCTTGGGCTTGTTGAATTTCAGCGCGCTGCAAAGCATCATCCAGTTGCACCAGCATTTGACCTTTGCGCACTTGGCTGCCATCGGCAAACCCCAAAGCCACCACTCGACCGGCGACTTCGGGTCGCAGCATGATGTTTTGACGTGATTTCAAGGTACCCACGGTTTGTGCATCGTCACGCAATGCAGACTGTTCTACTTTGGCAACTTCAACCCCCATGGCACGGGGAGGTCCAGCGGGTGCCGGGCCTGGCACGACGGCCCCAGGTGCGCCTGCAGGTGAAGCTGGTTTGACGCCTGCAGCAGTCCCTGTAACCGTTGCCGCTGCGGAAGCAGCAGGTGCAGATGCGGTAGAGGGTTTGTTTTGGTACCACCAGCCGCCCACCGCAGCAACCACAATACCAGCGACCGCGACAGCGGTGATCGTGTTTTTAGAAGCCATAAGTCGTCATAAGCCCATGAATAGATTCAGGTCATTATCAACCCGATTGGACTGCGAGAACACCCTGATTTGCCAAGGCGTCAGCGCGCTCATTTCCGGGGTCTCCCGAATGACCTTTGACCCAACGCCATTCGATATGGTGTCCACTGTGAGACACCACCTCATCCAAAATTTGCCATAAGTCAGCGTTTTTGACGGCTTGTTTGGAAGCAGTTCGCCAGCCCCTGGCTTTCCAAGAAGGCAACCATTCAGTGATGCCCTTGCGAACATACTCGCTGTCCAGGTACAGGTGAACATGGCATGCATGCTTCAAAGCTTTCAATGCCTCGATGACAGCTGTCAACTCCATGCGGTTATTGGTGGTTTGGGCTTCACCGCCAAACAAATCGCGCTCGGTGCCGCCATAACTTAAAAAAGCGCCCCACCCGCCTGGGCCAGGATTGCCTTTACAAGCACCATCGGTGTAAATTGTGACCAATTTCATGGCTGTTTTTTCTGAGAATTGGCTGTTGTGACAGCACTTACCGCGGGTTTGCGCGAGACTTTTTTCCAATTCGCACTGATGAGATGCATGCCACGAACCCTTTTAACAGCCACCAAAAAATACACTGATCCCAAAATAGGCCACCAACGGTCACCCGCTTTGTCCATCCAAGCGAAACGATGCAACCATTTGTCTGATTGAACCGAGGGGCGGTAGGCGCCAAAGCCCCCTTGCTCAATGTCAAAACTCAGTAGGCGCAGCCAATCGCGCAAACGCCAAGAGGCCAAAAAATCCACTTGCGCCGGTAAAAAATCATCTTGCCAACCCAAACGGGCATACAGCCTGGCACGCTGCTGGCGCATTCCCCACAGACTGACGGGGTTGAAACCGCTGATGACCACACGTCCATCCGGCACCAACACACGCTCGACTTCACGCAAACAACTGTGCGAATCACGGCTGAGCTCTAGGGTGTGAGGCATGACCACCAAGTCCAAACTTTGGTCTGAAAACGGCAAGGCCACATCTTCGGTGAACAAAGCAGGCAGTGGGCCAGAGGTGGATTGGTTTTCACTCACCCAGCAATGCCGAATACGGCTGCTTTGCAATGCAGGAAGTGTTGACAACCCCAGCTGCAATGCGTGGTAACCAAAGATGTCGGCAACAACCTTGTCGAACTGCCGTGACTCCCACTCGCGTAAGTAGGCACCGGCTGGCGTTGACAGCCAATCGTTCAAGTCTGAAGAGCTTTCTATAATTTGGGTATCCATGAAAAAACGTTATCACCGCCAAAGCTTGGGCTTGTTGTATTCGCTACCCATTCTATTCAGCCTCTTTTCTCTCTTACCCGCACAAGCGCAGTCAACCGCAAACGACACGCCGTCACCAGTCCCCAACACCGAATTACAAACCCTGCCAGAGAGCTTTCCATCGCAATCTGGCGTTGCCGAAGTCGATGTACCCGCCGACCTGTGGACACGCATACGCCGAGGTTTTGCGATGCCAGACTTGCAAGTCGATTTGGTCCAAGAACGCGAACAGTGGTATGTCAATCGACCTGACTACATTGAACGCATGACAGCACGCTCCAGCAAATACCTGTACCACATTGTTGAAGAGTTGGAGCGTCGTGGCATGCCCACCGAGTTGGCGCTATTACCCTTCATTGAAAGCGCTTTTAACCCACAGGCCGTGTCATCTGCGCGGGCCAGTGGCATGTGGCAATTCATGCCACGCACCGGCAAAGACTTTGACTTAAAACAAAACGCTTTTCGCGACGATCGCCGCGATGTGCTGGCATCCACGCGCGCCGCCCTGGACTATTTGCAGCGCTTGTACGGCATGTTCGGTGATTGGCATTTGGCCTTGGCTGCTTACAACTGGGGCGAGGGCAATGTGGGCAAAGCTGTCAATCACAACCAAAAAGCGGGGCAAGCTATTGCCTACACCGATTTGCGTATGCCCGCTGAAACCCGTCAGTACGTACCCAAGTTGCAAGCCATGAAAAACTTGGTGGCCAACCCCCAAGACAAAGGCATACAACTGCCCTCCATTCCCAACCACCCCTACTTCCAAACGGTACCGCTACCCCGCGACATGGACGTGGCATTGGTTGCACGCTTGGCCGAAGTACCGCTAGAGGACTTCAAAGCACTTAACCCCTCAGCGCACAGACCTGTTTTGTTGGCTGGCGGTACCTCGCAAATTTTGCTGCCTTGGGATAACGCTGAAATTTTTGAACGTAACAAAGCCGCCTATGGTGGCCGTTTAGCCAGTTGGACGGTTTGGGTGGCCCCCAAAAACATGAAAGTGGTCGAAGCGGCCAAGCAAGTGGGCATGAGCGAAGAAGACATGCGTGGCGTTAACAAAATACCGCCCCGTATGCTGATCAAAGCGGGATCTGCGTTACTGGTTCCTCGCCCAAGCAAGCAAGACAAAGACGTTACCACCAAAGTGGCTGACAACGGTCAACTCAATTTAGCGCCCGAGTTGCAATTGCGTAAACAAATGGTGAAGGCGCGTAAAAAAGATACGGTGGCGTCAGTGGCTTTGCGCTACAAAGTAACTGCCGCTGATGTTGCGAAATGGAACGGTGTGTCCATGGAAGCGGCATTCAAGCCCGGACAAAAGCTCATGCTGATGTTGCCTGCCAAAGGCCGTGCCAAAGCCAAACCATCAGGCAAAGCGCACAAGCATTGACCCCTTAAATTCTGAAGCGCTGTTTGGCCTGTCGCACAAAATCATTGCGCGCGGTATTTTGCCAAGCCACATTGGCAGAAGCCCAGCTGGGGTCGAGCATGCCCAACATGCGCACACTGGCTTGCTGAGCCTCTGTGGACAACCAACCATCCAAAGAAAAACTCTCGCGCACATTGTCGATGGCGTTCAAATAAACCAAACGGTCTGGCAAAACTGGGTTGTCCACCATGGTGCGCAACAGGTCCGAGGGTCCAGCGGTGCGCAGCCACTTCAAAGACCGCACCACGGCCGCCACCAAGGCTTGGCAGGTTTGAGGGTGTTGTTGGGCAAAAGCTTGTGACACCAGCAGGCTGTTGCCTGGCAACGGACCAGAAAAAATCCGTTGGGTTTGTTTCAAGGTGCGCAAATTGGTCACAACAGTGACATCGTCTTTTTTTTCTAATGCCGTCATCAAAGGATCTGCCGCAAACAAGGCGTCAACTTGGCCATTGCGCAAAGCCACCATGGCATGGACAGAAGAGTTGAGATTTACCCAATTGAGTTGACTGGGCTTCACGCCTGCACGAAGCAAAATAAAGTTTAAGCACCGCTGAGCACTGCCCTCGGCATCGATCAATCCCATTCTCTTGCCGCGCAAGTCAGCCAAGGATTTATAGCTGGGGACATTTTTATTGGAGACACCCAAAACCCATTGCGGCGTACGGGCAATTTGTGCAAGCGACACCATGTGAATACCCTTGGCTTTGAATAGCAAGGCGTTCTCATAGGGGATACACAGCACATCAGGGTTGGTGATGGACAACGCCGATGCCCCAGCGACATGGTTGGCTTGCTCAAGCATTTCAACCTCTATGCCCTCAGCTTTGAAAAACCCCAGTTGTTCGGCCAACAACAGAGGCAAGTGGGACAAGGAAGATCGATCGTCGAGTAGCAGTGTGACACGAGGCTTTTCAGGCGCTGTCGCCGTGGCCTGCCGAGGTAAAACCGCCAAGCTTGCTGTCAAAGCAGAACACCCCGCCAACCATTGGCGGCGAGAGACAGGCACATGAAAAGAGTCGGTCAGGTACAAGCTTGACATGCTCAAAAGCATAGCCAGAGAGTGTTTGGCGCGCATCGGGTGCACCCCTGTTGGTGAAAACCTTAGGTGCTGCGTCTGTCCATCAAAGCATGGGCAATGGTGCCCAAATCCACAAATTCCAATTCGCTACCCACAGGTACACCTCGCGCCAAACGCGTAACCACCAGGCCTTTGCGTCTAAAGACCTCGTTCAAAACATGGGCAGTGGCTTCGCCTTCTGCCGTGAAATTGGTAGCCAAGATCACCTCTTGGACCACGCCGTCCTCGGCCCTTTGAATGAGCTTTTGCATACCAACGTCGTTGGGCCCAATACCTTCAATCGGACTGAGTTTGCCCATCAACACAAAGTAAAGCCCTTGATAGGCCAAGGTACGCTCTAGCGCCGATTGGTCTGAAGGGGTCTCCACTACACACAAGCGGGTGGCGTCGCGTTGCGGGTCTAGACAGGTGGTGCAAATATCAAACTCCGTTAAGGTATGGCAAAGCTGGCAGTGCTTGACCGCCTCAACCGCATTCACCAAGGTTCGGGCCAGCAACTGCGCACCCTCAGGGTCATGTTGCAACAAGTGGTAAGCCATGCGTGAAGCAGAGCGCTGCCCCACACCCGGCAAACGCCTAAGGGCTTGGACCAAGGCCTCTAAGGCGCTGTTATCGCGCATTAAAAGGGTAGCTTTAATCCACCGGGCAAGCCAGGCATGCCGCCGGTGAGTTTGCCCATCTTGGCTTCAGTCGCTTCTTCTGCTTTGCGAGCGCCGTCGTTAAAGGCTGCAGCGATCAAGTCTTCGAGCATGTCTTTGTCATCGGTCATCAAACTGGGGTCAATCGTGACGCGCTTGACTTGGTGTTTGCAGGTCATCAAGATTTGCACCATGCCTGAACCGGCTTCTCCGGTAACTTCAATAAAGGCCAATTCATCTTGGGCCTTTTTCAAGTTTTCTTGCATGGCTTGGGCTTGTTTCATCAGGCCCGCGAGTTGTCCTTTGTTAAACATGGTGGTCTTTCAGTGGTCTAGAAGTCGCAAAGAGCCAGGAATCATCTTGGCATCGTATTTTTGAATCAAGTGTTGCACAGTCGGATGGTTGAGTATCTCTGCCTCGGCCTGAGCCATGCGTTGTTGTTGTAGCGCGGTAATACGCCTCGCAGGTGAGTCTTGCACGGGTCCCACCGTGACCTGCAAATTGACGGTATGCCCCATGGACTGCAAGGCCAATTGCAGTCTCTCGCGGTTACTGGCGCTGTTGAGCGTCTCGCTTTCAATTTGCAAATGCCATACCCCATCGGTCTGCGCCATCAGTTGTGACTGCATGGCTAACTCTCGTGTCATGGCTTGTATCAATTGCGCTTTGCTCATGTCTTGTACCAATGCCAACCAAGTTTCCCCGAGCAGTTGATCGCCCTGCGACGACGCGACGGTCACAGGGGCTTGCACCTTTGGCACAGGGGAGACTGTTGGTGATGGACGTGGCGATTCAGGGGCGGGTATCGTTGGTTGAGCGGCTGTTTTCAGCGTTTTTTTTTCAGCCTCGCCATGGGATGGCTTGAAGGCCAACAAGCGCAACAACACCATGGTCAACGCAGCGTATTCATCGGGTGCCAAACCTAAATCGGCGCGACCATGCAAACAAATGCTGTACAAAAGTTGTGTTTCATCGGCTGGCAGGTGTTGCGCCAACTCGGCAATGTGATTGACATCGGGGTCGGGGTCATCGCTGGAAACCGCTTGTGCTGTGGCTTGCTGAACGGCCATGCGCTGCAATACCATGCCCATCTCTTCCAATAATGAACTGGCCGATAGCCCCAAGTGACGCAGAGACTCACAGGTTTGCACCACCAATGCGCCATCACCAATGGCCAATGCCCCGATCAAGGTGAATACATGGCTGCGGTCAACGCTGCCCAACATATCGCGGACCACAGCTTCTGCCAATACGCCGTTGCCAAAGGCGATGGCTTGATCGGTTAACGACAATGCGTCGCGCATAGAACCGCGAGCTGCACGGGCCAACAAGCGCAGAGATTGCACATCGGCTTGTACATGCTCATCAGCCAACACCTGCGTCAAGTGTTCGACGATGGTCTCAGGAGCCATGGGACGCAAATTGAATTGCAAGCAGCGTGAAAGCACAGTGACGGGTACTTTGTGCGGGTCAGTGGTGGCCAACACAAACTTCAAATACTCTGGTGGTTCTTCCAAGGTTTTGAGCATGGCATTGAACGCGGTATTGCTCAGCATATGCACCTCGTCAATCATGAAGACTTTGAAGCGCCCTTGGACTGGCTTGTACGCGGCTTGCTCAAGCAACTGCTGCACCTCGTCCACGCCGCGGTTGGAGGCCGCATCAAGTTCGGTGTAATCAACAAATCGCCCTGCATCAATATCGGTACAAGCAGCACACACACCACAAGGCTCATCGGTGATGCCCGTTTCACAGTTCAAGGACTTGGCCAATATGCGCGAAACAGTGGTCTTACCTACACCTCGGGTACCCGTGAATAAATAGGCGTGGTGCAAACGTTGTGATCGCAAGGCGTTGGTGAGCGCTTGTACGACGTGCGACTGACCCACCAATTGGGTAAAGGACTTGGGACGGTATTTGCGAGCGAGCACCAGATAGGACATGACAGGATTCTACGGGGCGTACAATTTGCCTCGACGGGCCTTCCCACATGGTGAAGCGGCCAACCGGGTCAGGTGGGGAACCAAGCAGCCCTAACTGTGGAGCCAGTGCTGGGGTCAAGGCTCGTCACTTTTA
>DAIQOH010000009.1:0-32097 GCA_036787995.1 Limnohabitans sp.
TTTTAAGTTTTTTGGCTGTCTCCATTGCGGCCCACGCCGAGTGGACTCCTTTGATACAAGTCCCCGAGTTTGGTGAAAATCATTACATTGACTTGAAATCCATCAGTGATGTTGATGGTGCTAAACAAGTGACGACCCTTTCTGACTTTCCCAAAGACAAAAAAGAGGCTTGCCAAGGTGACAGTTGTGCTTTCCTCACAAGCTCACGTATTTCTGTTCGCCATATTGAATGCGAGGCCAAGCGTCAGCGTCAAATTCAGTTCACAGATTACGATGGCCAAATGGGGACAGGCAACGTCACCCAAGCTGCCTCTGGCGGTCCTAAAAAACGCTACTTTCGTTGGTATACACCCCAACCATCTTCATTTTTTGAAGTTCTGATCAACAAAGTTTGTGCGCCTTAAAGCGCAAGGGCTCACACCGTGGCGATAGGTGCTGCGGGTGAGCCAATCGCGCCTGGCAAACGCAAGGGAGGTGCGGTCAGTAAAAACCGCGAACGTCCTTGTGAGCGAAGCCAGTTAGCTAAGGGTGTCAGGTGCCACAACTCACCCAAATGAACCCCTAGTTTGAATAAACAATGCTCATGCAAAGGTAAGGCTGCACATGCGCCTGCATGGGGGAGGGCCGGATGGGTTTCTACCGCGTAGTTGTCAGCAATCAGAGCGATCAAGCCGCTATCGGTAATCCATTGCTTGAGTCGCTCATCGCGACCGTCTAAGGTGGAACCACTTTTATCCAGCACTGCGCCATTGGGTTGTTTGTTCATACCCAATAACACTTCACCAAAACCGGTGTGTAAACACACCATGTCACCTTCTTCTACCACCACTTTGTCTTTGGCCATGATGTCCATCAACATGTCGTAGCCCACTATTGCGCCCGTGTTACCCACATGGGCGTGCAAGTCGATCATCACAGCCCGACCCTGCACACAGCGTTCGGCCATTTTTTCAATGCCCAAAGCTTTGGCGTAAGAGGTGGATTCGCGTGGCACTTTGATGAAATCGAAAATGCCTGCGCCCTCGTTGTGGTCGGGGCCGATCACATCGGTACCGGCGCGAAAGCCGTTGTAGTAAAGCGCTTCAGGTACACCATCGCCATCGGCGTCGAACATGGAGCCTGCATGCGCCAAACTGTCCCATTGCGTGCTGTACTGCAAATGCATGATGACCAAGTCGTCACTCATGACATCGGTGCACAAGGGGTCGTCGCACCACATTTGGTAGTTCATATTCGGTTTGCCGTTGCGTACCGTGGGCCGCAACACAGGCGGACTGCGGCGTGGATTGAGCACCGATCCGCCTGGAAAATCCAAGGGGAGGCTTAGGTTAAAGCTCAAACCCTGTTGGACTTCGGCCATGCCTTGCAAGACCTTGGCGGGTGTGAGCAAATTCATGCGTCCAAACTGGTCGTCGGGGCCAAAGTCACCCCATGTCGAACCAGAGGGGCGGTGTTTCCAGCGGGAAGATGTGCTCATGGTGATGCCTCAAGTCGGTGCATGACAAAGCCCATTATGGCCTGATCGCCACGGCGCTTGCAGCCTCGCGATGAGAAGGCAAGGCGAATAAACCATCAAAAATTTACTTGAATTGGAAAGTTTTTGATGGACAAATCCCAGCGCCTTCGCGCACAATGGGAACCACTAACCAAGGGGCTGCCATGAGTCAAGACCAAGCACATTTCGCCGAACTACTGGAGATTTCCAAACGCATTCAGTCACGTCAAATTTCTTCTGTCGAGGCCACCCAAGCCCAGCTCAAACGGATAGAGCATCTCGATGGAAGCTTGAAAAGCTACGCCACTGTCATGGCCGAGCACGCATTGGCAGACGCACAAGCGGCTGACAAAGCGATTGGTGCAGGTCAAATCCAAGGGCCGTTGCATGGTGTACCGATTGCAGTCAAAGACCTGTGTTGGACAGCCGGTACCAAGACTGCGGCTGGCATGACCATCCATGCCAACAACATTCCCACAGAAGACGGCACCGTGGTGCGCAAACTGCGTGAAGCGGGTGCGGTGATTTTGGGCAAGCTGCAACTCACCGAAGGTGCGTACGCCGACCACCACCCCAACATCATGCCACCCGTCAACCCTTGGGGTGCGGGTCAATGGCCAGGCGCATCTTCCAGCGGCTCGGGTGTCGCTACAGCGGCGGGTCTTTGCTACGGCTCCTTGGGTTCAGACACTGGCGGCTCCATTCGCTTTCCGTGTGCAGCCAATGGCATTACAGGTATCAAACCCACATGGGGACGGGTCAGCCGTTACGGCGCTTTTGAGTTAGCTGCGACCTTGGACCATCTGGGGCCCATGACCCGCAGTACCGCAGATGCCGCCGCTATTTTGGGAGTGATCGCAGGTGCGGATGTCAAAGACCCCACCGCCAGTTTGTTGCCCGTGCCAGATTATTTGTCCAGCATGCGCAAAGGCCTTAAAGGGGTACGTGTCGGTATCGATTTGAAGTGGAGTTTGGAAGGCATCGACGAGCCCAGCAAACAGGCTTTGATGGCTATGATCGAGGTGGCCAAAGCGCAAGGCGCTATCGTCAAAGAAGTGAAATTCCCCGATCCCCAACAAGCCATTGATGACTGGTTTCCCTTGTGTGGCGTCGAAACGGCGGTGGCACATGAGGCCACTTATCCATCACGTAAGTCAGAGTACGGCGCAGGCTTGGCTGGTTTGATCGACATGGGTCATGCATTGAGCGGCTTGGATTACCAAAAAATCATTTTGCGTCGCCATGACTTCAAAGGCCGTGTGGACACTTTGTTCCAAGACATCGATTTGCTGTTGATTCCTACCACCGGTATTGCCGCGCCTACCTGGGAGCGCATGAGCAAATTAGCCACCGATGCCGAGTTGCTCAGTGCTTTGTTGAAATTCACTTGCCCGTTTGACATGACGGGTCAACCGACCATCACTTTGCCAGCAGGTTTCACGCCCCAGGGCATGCCTATCGGTTGCCAGTTTGTCGGTCGCCACTTTGAGGAAGACATGGTCATCCGCGCTGGTTGGGCATTTCAAGAAGCCACCGATTGGCACCGTCATCACCCCCAAGTTTGAGTCAAAGGAGTAGCTCTATGTCATGGTTAGATCAATCCATCATGCGCCAACGTGGCGTGGCCCAAGGTCGTCAAGCTGTCACCCACGAGTTGACCGAGGCCAAGCAAGGCAATTACCACTACACCATTGGCCCTTACTCGCAGCCTGTACTAAGTGTCAAGCCTGGTGACCGCATCATCGTTGAGACGCGGGACGCGTTTGAAGGTAAGGTCAAAACCGAGCAAGACCTGCCCTCCAAAGTGTTGACCATGCCGTTTGTCAATCCACAAAACGGTCCCATCATGGTCGAAGGTGCCCAGCCAGGCGATGTGGTGGCGGTGTATATCGAGTCCATGGCTCCCCGTGGTCCCAACCCACGTGGTACATGCGCCATGATTCCCGAGTTTGGTGCCCTAAGCGCAACCATGTTCACCTCGCTGCTGACACAGCCCTTGCCCGAAATTGTTCGCAAGATCGATGTGGATGAAAAAGGGGTGTATTGGAGTAAGCGTGTGACCTTGCCTTACAAACCGCATATCGGCACTTTGAGTTGTTCACCCATGCTGGACTCCATCAACACCTTGACGCCTGACACCCACGGCGGCAATATGGACTTGCCTGATATGGGGCCAGGCAGCATCACCTATTTGCCGGTGTGTACCGATGGTGCGCGGGTATTCATTGGTGACGCCCATGCTTGCCAAGGTGATGGAGAGGTGTGTGGCACGGCAGTGGAGTTTCAAAGCACCACCACCATTCAGGTCGACCTCATCAAAAACTGGGCCATCACTTGGCCACGTTTGGAAACCGAAGAGATGATCATGACGATTGGCAGCGCAAGGCCTTTGGAAGATGCCACCCGTATTGCCTACAAAGACTTGGTTCTGTGGATGGAGGCTGAGTTTGGCTTTGATCGCTGGGACGCCTACATGATGCTCAGTCAATGCGGCAAGGTGCGTTTGGGTAACTTTGTGGACCCCAAGTACACCGTAGGCGCGGGTATTTTGAAGGCCTACCTCAAAGCCTGATTTGCTCAAAAAGTGCAAGCAAATCGTCTTTGCGTATAGGTTTTAGCAAGACTTTGTCGAATCCAGAAGATTCCCACAGCAACACCTCATCAGGCATGGCGTGAGCGGTGTAAGCGATGATTTTCAAATGTTGATAGCGTTGGTCGGTGCGCAGTTGCTTGCATAACTGCAAACCACTGATGCTTGGCATAGATATATCCAGCAAGACCACATCGCAAGCGTTGTTGCTCAACCAGTCCAAGGCTTGTTGCGCGCCTTCGCATTCATTCACTTCATGGCCTAAAGGGCGTAAAAACAAGCCAGGTAATAAGCGATTGGTAGCGTTGTCATCGATCACCATCACTTTCAGCGAAGCATTCATAGGCGTCAGGGACTTTCGGTGCGTATCGGCAAATTGAAAAAGAAGACACTGCCTTCTCCTGCTTTGGTGGAATAGTTAAGCGTGCCTCCCATCAGGTGGATCAAATGGTGGCTAAGCACCAAACCCAAGCCAGCGCCCTCATTGGGTCGCAGCACAAACGGGGTATCGGTTTTGTGTTGGCGTTTAAAAATAGTTTCTTGCATTTCAGGCGAGATACCTTTGCCAGTGTCTTCAACAGAGAAAACCACCCACAAATGGTTGGCACTGGGCGTAACGGACAGTGTGACGCTGCCTTGTGGCTGGTTGTAATTCAAAGCGTTGTCGACCAAGTTATTTAACACCTGCCTGACACGGTAGGGGTCTGCACGCATTTGCGAGGGAAGGTTGTTAGCCAATTGCAAATGCAGGCTGATTTTCAGTTCATCCGCTCTGGCTTGGTGTAAGGCACGAACCGATTCCAACATTTCTTTGATGTCAAAGTCTGATTGGGAGAGGTCTAGTGTGCCTTCTTGAATTTTGCTTAGATCAAGTAAGCCATTGACCAAGTGCAACATTTGCAAACTGTTTTCCAAAATGATTTTGGAGGTGAACTGAATCATAGGTTCACGTGTGCTGCTGTAGATGTATTCGGCGTAGCCCATCACCCCATTCAAAGGGGTACGCAGATGATGCGACATAGAAGCTAAAAAATCATTGAGGTGATGCTTGTTAGCCCGCGCTTTTTCAACTTCCTGCTCTTGAAAAACAGATCTTTTACGCTCTTGTAAGAATACATAGCCCAACCACAAGAGTGCAACCAACAATACGGCACTGAGAACCCATGGCAATGTCATGGTGGAAGTCCACATAGAGATTATTTTTTGGGAAAGATGAGGAATTCGTTACTCAGCATGCGACTGAATTCTTGGGTATGCTCGTCAAGTGTGCTTAAAAGAGCAGGGGTAGGCAAAATTTTCTTAGATCGCTTGTCCGTGGCGTTGGCCTCAAACGCTATCAAGCCATCGTTTTCAAATTCCCGAATTTTGTAACGCAGTGCGCGTTCGCTCAGGTCTTTGTTGTAATAAATGCCTTTCAAGAAAGCGCTGGGGCCTTCGCGGGTTTCTTGAAGTTGCTTGGCGATGTTCAGGTAAAGATAACGTCCTGCTTGCGAGGAGGCTATATCTAAATGCTGACTTTCCCATTCGTGTAATCGGCAGATGACTTGCAGTAACTTGGCACTTAGGCTGGGTTCTAAATCGTTTCTCATGTCAGTCAATTCCTGAAAAGGGAGTGGGATTCTAAAAGAAAGCTGATCAAAAAACTGATTTAAACCGATAAATTAAGCGCTTAAACTTAAAGTAAGTCCTCAAGTTCGGGTGCAAGCTATTTGATGTCAATGGGGCAAAAAAGTCGGTGTCTCTTCAGCCTAAGGGCGCGCAAGGCCTGTTTACCGGCACCGCAGTCGGATAATTTTTTACGTGATCGGTAGAGTTGCGCTTCAAGCGCAGATTTTTGAAATGATTTTTCATTCTTAACTAAAACGTCGTTAATTTCCCACAAATCCAAGGATTTGTCCTTGGTGCTGGCCAGGGCCATCAGCAAGTTAAATTTATTGGGATCGGGGGCAGCAAATACAAGGTTTCAAACGGCAGGGTGTGCTGAATCAAACCAGTTGTCCGGAAAAGTTCATAGGGACTGGGTAAGATGAGATATCTCTTGAAGGAGTTTATCGATGTTGATCACCAAGTTGTCCCCCCTGTTAATTGCGCTCTCTTTGGGTCTAAATTTGGCTCATGCTACTGATAAAAAAGACGCGTCAACTGACCCTGCGGTTAAGAAATCAGATTCTGGCATTTGTCATGAAAAAGGATCGGCCTCTTATGGCAATACCAAGAAATTCACTGCTTTTGCATCGGTAGACGAGTGCGTGAAAAGTGGTGGCAAATTGCCTGCTGGACAGCCCGCACCCGCTGCCGCACCCGCTGCGCCCATCGTCAAAAAATCAGACAGCGGTATTTGCCACGATGCCAAGAGCCCTAGCTATGAGCGAACCAAGAAGTTCACCGAGTTCAAAACCATCGATGAATGTCTTAAAAGCGGTGGCAAACTCCCCAAGTAAGCGGGGCTTGTTGTGCTAGCGAGCGTCGGGTAGTTCGATTTTCACTTCCAGCACTTCAAGGTTATCTTGGCGTTCTAAGTTGACCTTGATGTCGTCTGGATTGATATTGACGTATTTGGACAAAACAGCAATCAAATCGCGTTGCAAGTCGGGCAAATAGTCTGGTTGGTGGGCCGAGCGTCCCGTACGCTCATGCGCCAAGATGATTTGCAAGCGCTCTTTGGCAACGCTGGCGGTTTTTTTCTTTTCGCCAATCAGGAAAGACAAAAACGACATGGGCTTATCTCCGCCCAAACATACGTTGCAACAAACCAGGTTTGATGGCCTCGGTAAAGCGCAAAGGAACGTCGTTACCTAAAAAACGATCGATGACATCTTTGTAGGCCTCAGCGACATCGCTTTTATCCAGCAGTACGGCAGGCAAGCCTTGGTTGGAGGCTTGCAAGACATCTTCTGACTCTGGAATGACGCCAATCAGGGGAATACGCAAAATATCTTGAATGTCCTCCAAAGACAACATTTGGCCCTCAAGAACGCGGTTGGGGTTGTAACGCGTGATGAGCAAATGCTCTTTGATGGGTTCTTGACCTTGGATAGCACGCAAGGTGCGGCTACTGAGCATGCCTAAGATTCGGTCAGAATCGCGCACCGAAGACACCTCTGGGTTGGTCACCACCAGTGCCTCATCAGCAAAATACATGGCCATCATGGCCCCAGTCTCAATGCCTGCAGGTGAGTCACACACAATGAAATCAAAACCCATGCCGGTGAGTTCTTGCAAAACGCGTTCGACGCCTTCTTGTGTCAAGGCTTCTTTGTCACGTGTTTGTGAGGCTGCAAGTACATACAAATTGTCGGAATGCTTGTCTTTGATCAGCGCTTGGTTCAAGGTGGCTTCGCCATTGATGACATTCACAAAGTCGTACACCACGCGGCGTTCGCAGCCCATGATGAGGTCTAGGTTTCGTAAGCCCACATCAAAGTCAATGACCACTGTTTTTTGGCCACGCAAGGCCAAGCCTGATGCAAAGCTGGCACTGGTGGTGGTTTTGCCCACGCCGCCTTTACCCGAGGTCACCACGACAATTTTCGTCATCTAAACAAATCCTTGATTGAATAAAACACTGATAAAGACTGCTACATCCAAAGCAGTTAAGCAAGGAGTTTACAAGGCTTGCATCACCAACTTATCGTCAGCCAACCAAACCTGTGCAGCCTTGCCAGTCACCTCTTTGGGCAGTGGCATATCGCTGGTGCGGTAAACGCCCGCGATAGAGAGCAATTCGGCTTCTAAGCTACTGGTGAAAATACGCGCAGAAACGTCGCCTTTGGCACCTGCAATGGCTTTGCCCCGCAAAGGTGCGTACACATGGATATGGCCATCTGCCATGATTTCGGCGCCTGGGTTGACCATGGCAAGCACCACCAAATCGCGACCCTTGGCATACACATGTTGGCCAGAGCGCAAAGGCTTGTCTACTACCATGGCACTGCCAGCGCTGGCCACTTCACGCACCACTTCGCGTATGACTTCCACTTCACGCACCACTTCTTGGGTGACAGTACTTGGCGGCAGTGCGCGTGCTTCAGACGTGATGAACAAGCCTGCCAAGGTGGCTGCGGCCTCATGCGCTGCATTGCTGGGGCGCAATGCCACGGGGTTCATGCGAAAGCCTCGCAACAAATGAACCAATGCCGGTAAATCCAGTGGCCCTGCTTGGGTGTCTAAAAGCTGTAAGTCAATCAGGACGGGGTCATTATCAAAAAAATCCGGGGTGTCGTCCAAGCGTGTGTGTAAGTCTTGCGCCAGTATGCCCAATTCGGCACTTTTCACCACAAAAGACACCAAAGGCAGTGAGGCGCTTTTGATTTCAAAAGACAAGGGATAGGTTGGGGTTCGGGAACGCATAGGTAAAGTATGAAAAGGCTGGGTTGACCGCTGTATGCAGGACTTTACACGCTTGGCTTGAGGCCGCTGAAACCAGTGGCTTGAATTCCATGACAATCACTTGGCTTTGACATTGGAGCTCTCATGGAAACAGCCCTGGGGTTGTTGCTTGCTTATTTTGTGGTGTTGGGTATGTCGTTGGTGTTCAGAAAGCACACCGTGCGTGGCCCATGGTTATTCTTGTTTCGCGCTTTTTTTCCTAATTGGCAGTTTTTTCACAAAGTCGGCCCAGTTCCGCATTTGTATGTTCGCTTCCAAGATACGACGTATCAATGGAGCGATTGGGAATGGGTCTACCCACGCCGATACCGACAGCTGTTGGATGTTTTTCACAACCCCTCTGGTAACTTGCTTTTGGCGCAGCAAAATTTGGTGGACCATTTGTCAAGTGACATCAAAGATTTGGGCGAGGGCGCAGATGCCAGGCCATTGGTCAGCTATCAACTGGTGTGTCGTTTGGCTGCCCAAGCGGCACGTGTCAGCAATGGACAGGGCCTTTACCAATTTGAATTGCGCCTTGAGCGACCGACCCCCCAAGGCTACGACCACAGTGACACGGTGTTGCGCAGTCCGGAGTTACCGTTGTGAACGGGGAAACCGTTGTCCGCTGTCTGGAACTTCTGTGTGGCCTGAGCATACTGATTCAAGCGGCTGAATATCTCAAAATCGCTCCTAGCTCTGACCCCCAAGGTGTCTGGTCTTGGTCGGTTCAGCGCGCCGACATACCTGCGCAACCCACTTGGGTTAGGCCCTTCTTTGATGCGTTATTTCAGCCCGTGGTTTACCGTCTGCAATTGTGGGTGCGTGCCTTGGCTGCTTTGGTCTTGCTGGTATTTGGGACGACTTTGCCTCTGGCCTTGGTTTTGTTTGTGGGCAATCTTTTGCTGCTGGTGCGCTGGCGAGGCGCGTTCAATGGTGGCAGCGATTTCATGACATTGGTGGCTGTCACAGGTCTGTTGATTGCCCAAGTGCTGGCGCTTTGGCTGGGTCCAGGTTTGGGTTGGGCCATGGGTTTGTCTTACATTGCCATCTACACCTTGAGCTCGTATTTCGTATCAGGCTGGATCAAATTGCTGCAACCTGAGTGGAGAAGTGGGCGGGCGCTAACCATATTTCTCAATGGCGGTCTGTATGGCCCCCTTTCCGCAAACAGTGTTTTTCGAAAACCAGGGGTCGCTTTGGTTTGCAGCTGGGCGTTTATTTTGTGGGAAGCGGTGTTTCCTTTGGTTTTGTTCAAACCCGAATGGGCGCTGGTTTTTGCGGCCATTGCCGCGGTTTTTCACTTTTTGGTGTTTTGGTTTTTTGGTCTCAACCGGTTTTTTTGGGCCTGGCTTACCAACTTGACTGCTGTGTGGTTCTTTAGCGGCTGGATCAGCCGGTTTTGGGGGTAAACACCCTGTTTTTTTGAATACTTTATAGTAAATTTATAGGGTTTTTAGCCTTTTATTTTCTTGGAGGCCTCAAGCTCAGGGCCTAGAATGGCGATCCTGTTTCTGGACAGGTACTCACAGGGACGATTTATGCAATTGATGTGGCTTTCAGGGCCCACTGGAAATGTCAGAACGATATCCATCACCTTTCGCACGGTGTTGATGTCTTCTGTCGTGGTTGCGCTGTTTTTGCTCAGCGCAGGTTTCCTGTTGCACTTTGTGGGTTTCAAGATTGCGGTGGAATACAACCCTGATCTCGCCCGAAGCATTGGGGGTGTGACCACAGAGGCCGAGCAAAAGCGCATGGAGTCGGTCTACCGTGACCACTTATCACAGTTGCGCGAGTCCATGCACAACACGGTCAACGAAATTCGCCAATTAGAAACCATGAAAAACCGTTTCATGGAAATAGCTACTCCCTCGGTGGTGCGCGACAAGATCAACCGTAAAGATGAAAACAAGGGCGGCCCATTGATCGCGCCTCGTCCTTTTTCGTCTTTTATCCGACAGCCTTTGGGTATTGAATTTGACCAAACATTGCAAGAATTTTTACAAACCCAAACCGCTGTGACCGAGTTGCATGCCCATTGGGAAAAACAGTTGGACTGGTTGCACTCCCTGCCAACCGCTTTGCCAGTGCGCGGTGACTACCGTATCACCAGCGGTTTTGGTATTCGCAACGATCCTTTCACCGGTGGCTTGGCCATGCATGAAGGCTTGGATTTCACAGCGCCTATCGGTACCTTGGTGGTTTCGACGGCCCAAGGTACAGTGACGCGATCGGCATGGGACCCCAGTTACGGTAACGTCATCGAGGTTCACCATGCCGAAGGCTTTGCCACTCGCTATGCGCATTTAAGCAAGCGCATCGCCCAAGTGGGCGATGTGGTAGAGCGCGGGGGCGTTTTGGGTGAGGTCGGAAGTACCGGTCGCTCCACTGGCCCGCATTTGCATTACGAAGTATTTAACAAAGACAGGGTCATCAACCCTGCACAAGTCCTGCCTTTAGGATCTAGCTAACCCCTTACCGGAGCCTCTCATGTTCGAGAAACTGCGCGACAAGCCTTTGGCCAGTTCGCAAGAACGTTTTGAAACCCTTATCGGTCGCACCACCCAAATTTATGGGCGTTTGGTGTTGCTCGACAGTGTGCGCATTGATGGCAAAGTGGTGGGGAACATCGAAACCACCAAGGAACACAAAGTCACTGTGGCTATTGGTGCAAGCGGCGAGGTATCCGGTGACGTCACCGCCCACCGCGTCATGGTGGCAGGCAAGGTAGAAGGCAATATTTACGCTTCAGAACGCGTTGAGTTTCACAAAGACTCGGTCGTGCATGGCGATATTTCCTACGGCTCGATTGCCGTTGAGCATGGTGCGCGTTTGCTAGGCTTGGTCATCCAAAACCCAGCCGGTGGTAACGCCAGCACGGAAGCAAACACGGCTATTCGCCAAGCACAAACCAACAAGTAAAACGCTTTGTTGTCACCCGATCATTACGATCAGATGTACAACAATCGGGCGCGGGTGCCCGATTTCGCAGACTACTTTGCCCAATGGGCGGATAACTCGGCTGCTGCGCGAGCATTATTAGGTAGTTTGACCGATATTTCTTATGGTGCGGGCCCGTCTGAGTCCTTGGATATTTTTCCAGTAGCCCAAGCCCAAGCCCCTGTGCTCGTCTTTATTCATGGCGGTTATTGGCGATCCCTCGATAAATCCGACCATTCCTTTGTGGCACCGGCCTTGGTAGAACAAGGGGCTTGTGTGGTGGTGCCGAATTACGCGCTTTGCCCTGCGGTGACCATTCCCGACATCGTGATGCAAATGGTTAAAGCGCTGGCTTGGGTCTGGCGCTACATCGACCGATGGGGAGGTGACCCTTCGCGCATTCATGTCGCAGGACACAGCGCAGGTGGACACTTGGCGGCCATGATGATGGCTTGTCAATGGCAGCGTTATCAATCCGATTTGCCTGCTGACTTGGTGAAAAGTGTTTTATCGATTTCTGGTTTGTATGAATTGGACAGTGTGATGCGCTCGCCCATGTTGCAGTCGTCGTTGCACCTGACCGATGCGCAAGTGCTGCGGTGCAGCCCCGCATGGATGCCAGCACCTGTTTCTGGTCGTTTGATCAGCGTGGCAGGCGCCTTGGAAAGTGATGCCTTTATTCGCCATAACCATTTGATACAGACAGCTTGGGGTTCAGAGCGTGTGCCGGTGGTGGAAGATTTGCAAGACTTGCACCACTTCAGCATCGTCAATGAATTGGCCAAAACAGGCTCGCATTTGCATGGCTTGTTGATGCAGCAACTTCGCGCCTGACTTACTACGTCCTTGCGAGTATCGCCCTTACGAGGAGTTGTCATTGCGAGGAGCGAAGCGACGAAGCAAACAGGCGAAGCAATCCCTATGTCTGCGTATGTTGCAGGCTCAGCCTCGCCTCCATGCTTGCACAACGTCGGCTACGGCCGAACCTGTGGCGCTCGACGGAAGATTGCTTCGCTTCGCTCGCAACGACGAAAGGCTGTAATAACGCGGGAGATCAGCGCGGGAGCTTGACCAAGCCTGCAGCCAAAGCCGTGCCAGTCAAGACCATGGCAGCACATACCATCACCCAAGGCGTGATGACTTCATTTAAAAAAACAATGCCAATCAGGTTTGCAAACAGCGGAATCAAATAGGTCACCGTCATGGTTCGCGCTGCACCCACCTTGGCGATCAAACGAAAATACAGCACATAGGCCAGGCCTGTGCAGACCACACCAATCATCAGCAAGCTCCACCAAGCACTGTCACCAGGCCACTGTGTTGGCCAAAACCAAATGCCTGGCAATGCCAAGACCAAACTGGCACCCAATTGACTGCCCGCTGCAATCGTCATGGTGGGTATACCGCCGAGATAGCGTTGCGAGTAATGGGTGCTTAACCCGTAACAGGTGGTGGCTAGCAAACACGCCAACACCGCCCAACCCGAGCCACCAGGTTTGAATGACACACCACCTGGCATGGTCAAGGCCAGCAGCACTGCACCGGCAAAGCCTATTAGCAAACCCAAGCCACGAGAGCGTCCGGGGTGTTGCTTAAACCAGACCCAAGCGATCAAGGCCCCAAACAGCGGCGTAGTGGAGTTCAAAATAGAAGACAAACCCGTGGAGATAGACATCACCGCATAGGCATAACAAATAAAGGGGATACCTGAGTTAACCACGCCCATCGGCAAAATGCGTCGCCAATGTTGTCGCAAGTGCTGAGCCTGCCCTTGCCACAGTAAAAAGGGCAGCAATGTCAACCACGCTACGCTTACCCTCAACCAAGCAGTAGACCAACTGCCAAACGCTTGAGATGTCCATCGCATGAAAAGAAAGGATGAGCCCCAAATCACGCCCAGCAACACAAATTCAGGTAGCCATTGACGCCACCGCTGGGCATCGGTCACAAAAGCGTGCCTTCGCGCTGCAACAAATCGATTTTTCGCCACAGACCACCGGCATAACCTGTCAATGCGCCGTTAGCACCCACCACCCGATGACAAGGCACGATGATGCTCAAAGGGTTACGTCCTACCGCCATGCCTACCGCACGTGCAGCTTGGGCTTGTCCTAAGTGTTGTGCCAATTCGCCATAGGTGGAATAGCGACCATAAGGAATTTGCAATAGTGAGCGCCAGACACGTTGTTGGAATTCACTGCCTATGGCGAGGTCTAAGGGCACATCAAACGAGCGACGTTTACCTGCAAAATAATCTGCCAGTTGGCTTTTCGCCAAGCGCAACCAATGCTGTGAAGGACCCCAGGGAAGATGACTTAAATCGGGTTTGTGGGCTTGCTCTTCAAACCAAACACCGCACAAACCTTTGTCACTCGCCACTAGGCTGAGCGTGCCTAACGGTGAGTGAATGGGCATTTGCCAAGCATCAGCGAAAAAAGGGGCGTGAACAGAGGTGGAAAGCATGGGTTGAAGCGGGTCCTTAGGGATCATCATACGGTGCCAATGCGTCAGTATCGCTGGTGTTCAGCTTCTACAATGGAAGTATGCAATTAGAAGCCTCTATTTTCAAAGCCTACGATATTCGTGGCGTGGTTCCCAAAGCTTTGAATGCCGATGTGGCACGTGCCTTGGGCTTGTCTTTTGGTACCCAAGCTTTACAGCAAGGCGAAACCACAGTGGCCGTGGGGCGCGATGGGCGCTTGAGCGGTCCCTCATTGGCGCAAGCCTTGGTGCAAGGTTTGGTGGATGCCGGTATACAGGTGATAGACGTGGGCATGGTCACCACGCCGCAGTTGTATTTCGCAGCGCACACCTTGTGCACCAGTGGCATTCAAATCACTGGCAGCCACAATCCCAAGGACTACAACGGTTTCAAGATGGTGATGGCCGGACGTGCCATCTATGGGGAAGAGATTCAAGGCTTGCGCCAGATGATGCAAGACGAAAGCTGGAGGTTGAAAGCCGGTGGCGCTGTGCAGCAGGTGAGTGTGAACCAAGCGTATCAAGACCGCATCATGCAAGACATCCATTTAAGCCGTCAGCTGCGCATCGTGGTTGACAGTGGCAATGGCATTGCAGGCGCATCGGCACCTGCCATTCTTCGCGCTATCGGCTGTGAGGTGATTGAACTCTTCAGCGAGGTGGATGGCGAATTCCCCAACCATCACCCCGACCCCAGCAAGCCGGAAAACTTGAAAGACCTGATCGCCGCCTTGCAAAGCACCGGGGCTGAATTGGGCTTGGCCTTTGATGGCGATGGCGACCGTTTGGGCATCGTTACCAACGATGGGCATACCATTTACCCCGACCGACAAATGATGTTATTCGCGCAGGATGTGTTGAGCCGTGTACCCGGTGGCGCTATCGTGTATGACGTGAAATGCTCGCAACAACTCGCACCCGCCATCCGCGCAGCGGGTGGCGTGCCGGTGATGTTCAAAACCGGCCACTCGCTGATCAAGGCTCAAATGAAAGCCATAGACTCCCCCCTGGGTGGCGAGATGAGCGGCCATGTGTTCTTCAAAGAGCGTTGGTATGGCTTCGATGACGGCACCTATGCGGGATGCCGTTTGCTGGAAATCCTCAGTCGCTCGCCCGACGCCAACGCGGTGTTGCATGCCTTGCCCACCAGCCAATCCACCCCTGAACTCAATGTCGCTTGTGCCGAGGGTGAACCGCACCGCGTCACTGCCGAATTGCTGAAACTGGCACAAACCTACGGCATGCCATCGCCCGAGCACCAACCCGTGCTGTGCGACATCGACGGGGTGCGCATCGATTGGTCGGATGGTTTTGGATTGGTGCGCGCCTCCAACACCACGCCTGTGTTGGTGCTGCGTTTCGAAGGGCAAACCGCTGATGCTTTAGAACGCATTCAGCGTGACATGATGGCCTTGCTGCGCCAAATCAAACCCGACGCCCAGGTGCAAGAGGCGGCGCATTGAGGGTGTTGCTGGTCAAGCTGTCTTCGCTGGGGGATGTGGTGCACAGCTTGCCAGCGGCCATGGACATCATGGCCTCGGTGCCTGGCGTGCAAATCGATTGGGTGGTCGAGTCTGCCTTCGCCCCTTTGCTCCAGTTGTGCCCCGCGGTTCAGCGTGTGATTCCCTGTAACTTGCGTCAATGGCGCAAGACTGTTTGGCAAGCAGACACCCGACGCGCATGGCAGGCTTTCAAGCAAGACCTGCAAGCCACCGCCTATGACGCGGTGATCGATGTGCAAGGCCTCACCAAATCCGCCTGGGTGTCCAAACTGGCCCAACTTACGCCCATGGGTAAGCGCTATGCCATGGCCAATCGAACCGAAGGCTCGGGCTATGAAGTCCCGACCCGTTGGGTGGCCGATGTGCAGATTGCTTGCGCGTGGCACAGCCACGCGGTGGACCGGGGCCGCCATGTGTGCGCCCAAGCTTTGGGCTATGCCTTACCCCAGCAGGCACAAACGGGTTTGCAAGCCCAGACGCACCCCGATGTGCTGCCGCAAACCGTGGCCCTGGTGCATGGCAGCTCTCGTGCCGATAAAGCATGGCCGTTGGTCAACTGGCAAGCCTTGGGTCAAGCTTTGCAAGCGCAAGGTTTCCAGTTGGCCATGCCCCATGCCAATGACGCCGAATTACAAACCGCGCAATCCTTGGCCCAAGCCTGCCCAGGTGCATTGATTTGGCCGCGTTGCCCCTTGGATGAGCTTACCCAGCGATTGGCTGCCTGTGTCGGTGTGGTCGGCGTGGACAGTGGCGTCAGCCACATTGCTGTTGCGCTGGGTTTGCCGCATGTTCAGCTCTATAACTTTGATACCGCATGGCGCACGGGTCCCCAAGCTTGTGCATGGCAGCAAAGCGTGTTTGCCAAACCTTCTCCGCAAGTCCAAGATGCGCTGTCCGCATGGACGGCATGTCTCACAGCTTTTGCGCAGCAAGCATGACGCGGTTTATTTATTCCTGTTTCATGTGGGCCTTGTCGCCGGTGTTGTGGCTGAAGCTGCTTTTGCGTGCGCGGCGCGAACCGGTTTATGGACACGCCATTGCAGAACGCTTTGGCTATTACACCCAGTCGGCGTGCTCGGGTGTTTTATGGATACACGCGGTGTCTTTGGGTGAGACCCGCGCTATAGCCGCTTTGATCAAGGCTTTGCGAGTGGCCTATCCAGATATACGTCTCTTACTCACCCATGGCACAGCGACAGGGCGTAACGAAGGCCGCCAGTTGTTGCGCGAGGGCGATATGCAAGTCTGGTTACCCTGGGATACACCTGCGGCAGTAGAACGCTTCCTGAGGCATTTTCAACCGCGTGTGGGTGTGTTGATTGACACCGAGGTATGGCCCAACCTGATTGCTGTTGCCAAACAACAAGAAGTCCCCTTGGTGTTAGCCAATGCCCGTTTAAGCGAACGCTCTTGGCATAAAGCACAGCGCTGGTCAGCGCTTGCCTACCCAGCTTTCAGTGGCTTGCATGCTGTATGGGCGCAAACCGAAGACGATGCACAACGTCTGCGTCACTTGGGAGCACCAGTGCGTGCGGTCATGGGTAACTTGAAATTCGATGCTGTACCCAACCCACAGTTGCTGGCCATGGGGCAAGCTTGGCGCACTGCTTTCACTGATAAACCTATGGTGTTATTGGCGATTTCTCGCGAAGGTGAAGAGGCTATTTTTTTGCGGACGCTGCAGCAACATCCCGAGTACTTGCAACAAGCGCAATGGTGGATAGTGCCTCGTCATCCCCAACGTTTTGATGAAGTGGCCGCCTTGTTACAAGCCTCTGGACTGTCTTGGCAACGCCGTAGCCAGTGGCCTGTAGACCTGACAAACAGAGAAGCGCCGCAAGAAACCTGTTTGGTATTGGGTGACTCGTTGGGTGAGATGCCGCTTTACTACGGCGCTGCAAGTGTGGCCTTGATGGGGGGGAGTTTTGCACCTTTGGGTGGCCAGAACCTGATAGAGGCTTGTGCTTGCGGCTGCCCTGTGGTGATGGGACCGCACACTTTTAATTTTTCACAGGCCGTTAAATGGGTGATGAAAGCACAAGCAGGATTACGCTGTGACGATATAGGTCAAGCCATGGGACAAGCCTTAGAACTTGCCAAAGATTCATCCCGTCAACAGCGCATGGCGCAAGCCGCATTGGCTTTTGCCAACAGCCACCAAGGGGCGGTGGCGCATTGCGTGAAAGCTTTAGGGCAGTGGCTGCAAAAGCCTTAAAACTTTAAGGTTCGAGCAGGTTGTTGATACCTTGCAAGTCCTGCAATTGCAAAGTGCCACTGACTTGTCTTAAGCGCAAATGGCCCATCAGAACGTCGTAGCGGGCTTTGGCCAATTTGGCTTTGGTGTCAAACAACTTGCTTTGCGCATCCAGCACATTCATGTTGATGCGAACACCTACGGTGTAACCCAATTGGTTGGCTTCCAGTGCAACTTGACTGGATTCAACGGCCGCTTGCAAGGCTTTGACTTGACTGACACCTGACAACACGCCATAAAAAGCACTGCGGGTGTTTTGCGCTACGGTGCGGGCTGCCGCATCCAAATCGGCTTGGGCTTTTTGCGTCAGCGTCAAGGTTTCACGCACGCGGTTGTCCAAAGCATTACCGGTGTAGAAGGGCCATGACAAAACCACCGCACCTGTGGTGAGGTTAGAAGTCGCCCCATAAGGTACAGCGCCTGACGAAGAGGCATTGGTGTTGTTGTTGAAAGTATGGCTGAGCTGGAAATCCAAAGTGGGCTTCAAGGCAGCTTTGGCTTTTTGGGTTTCCAGTTCGGTCACTTGCAAGTTGATGGTGGCTTGACGCAAGGAGGGGTTTTTGTCAGCACTGAGGCTGACCCATTCTTCGACCTGTGCTGGGCTGAGCGCGCTGGGCTCGGCTTGTACCGCCATGCTCTTGGGTGAGGTGCCGTTTTTGCCCACGATTTGATCGAGGGCCAACTTCTTTACCCGCAAGTCATTTTGAGCCGCAATTTCTTGTGCGATCACCAAATCAAAGCCTGCTTGGGCTTCGCGGGTGTCGGTGATGGTGGCAGTACCCACTTCAAAATTGCGTTTGGCAGAGGCAAGCTGTTCGGCCACAGCGGTTTTTTGGGCTTGCACAAAAGCCAAGCTATCTTGCGCAGCCAAGACATCGAAATACGCTTGGCTGACGCGCACCATCAGGTCTTGCTCGGCTGCCACCAATTGTTCTTGAATCACTTGCATGGCCAAACTGCTTTGGGCCACTTCGGCTTTGTCAGCGGGGCGGTAAAGCGGTTGGGTACCGGATACAGTGGCCGTGTTCGCACCATAAAAACGGGTGAAACTGGGGTTGGTGGCCACAGTCTTCACAGGGTCGTAGTTCACGTTGTTCTTAGAAACATTGACGCTTAAGTTACCGGTTGGACCCAATTTCGCTTGCGCTTGTGCTGACTTCAATTTGGTGGCTTCCAACTGCGCTTGCACCGATTGGTAGCCGGCATCAAAGCCACGCGCAGCATCGTAGAGTTCTATCAGGCTTTGCCCGTGGGCCATGCCACAAAAGGCCAGAGCCATGGCCGAGACAAGAGGCAGGGGACGAAAAGAACGCATGGTCTTCCTTTGGGGTAAGCGAATCAAAATTGGAAAGCAGGTGCTTGTGTAAATCCGTGCAGACGCGGTAGCACCACATCCCACAGCACTTGCGTATGCACATCGCCACGGCTAGAGAGGGTGTAACGTGTGGCTTGCATCATAGGTTCTTCACCTACCACAGCCAACAAGCGCCCACCGGGTTTTAGCAGCGACAACACATCTTCTGGAACCTGCGCGACAGAGCCAGTCAATACAACGCTATCAAAAGAGGCGCGGGGTAGGTCGATTGGAACACCACTGCTGTGGCGAAGTTGGGCATTGGCAATGCCAGCCTGCTGCAAATGCGCCTGCGCTTGCTCCAGAATATCTGCGCGGCTTTCCAGACTCAACACCTTGTTCGACAAACTGGCCAGCAAAGCGGTGAGATAGCCGCTGCCAGTGCCAATTTCAAGCACATGGTCGCTAGGCTTTAACAACAGATCTTGCGCTAACCTGGCCGCCACCCGCGGGGCCAGCATGGTTTCGCCATGCGACAGGGGAATCTCGGTATCGCTGTAAGCCAAATCTTGGAAAGTCACAGACACAAACAGACACCGGTCAATAAAAGACAAGGCCTCAAGCACGGCATGGTCAAGCACATTCCATGGCCGTATTTGTTGCTCAACCATGTTGAAGCGGGCGAGTTCTGTGTTCATGGCAAGAAGTTGTTATGAATCATGATTGAAATTTTAACCAGCATGGCTTTGCTCAGCCTCAGGCGAAACACCCCATAGGCGTTTAAGCCATTGGGTTAAATCATCCAAGTAACAGTACACCACAGGCACCACCACCAAGGTCAGTAAAGACGATGTGATAACGCCACCAATGACGGCTTGACCCAAGGGTGCGCGTTGCTCGGCGCCTTCGCTGGTAGACAAGGCCAATGGCATCATGCCAAAGACCATGGCTAAAGTGGTCATCAAAATGGGGCGTAAACGCACTTTGGCTGCCATCAACAAGGCTTCACTGCGACCCATGGGTGCTTGATGGGTTCCATCGCCGTTGTCCAAGCCCTCACGCGCTCGAATGGCAAAGTCAAGCAACAAAATCGCGTTCTTGGTGACCAAACCCATGAGCATGATCACACCAATGACAGAGAACAGCGATAAGGTGGAATGGAACAGCATCAAAGCCAACACCACACCAATGAGGGTCAAGGGCAGCGATGTCATCAAGGCCAAAGGCTGCAAAAAACTTTTGAACTGGCTGGCCAAAATCATGTAAATGAAAATAATCGCCATGGCCAGCGCTGAGATGGCATAGGCGAACGACTCTTTCATGTTTTTGGTAGAGCCGCCAAATTGGTAGCGGTATCCATCGGGCATGGGTATGCCAGCCATCACCGCTTGTATGTCTTTGGAGACGTCACCGCTGGCACGTCCATAGGCATTGCCGCTGAAAGACACCTCGCGCGACAACTCACGTCGGTTGATTTGGTTGGGGCCAACCCCCTCGCTAACCTGTGCCACTTGGTTGAGTTTGACGCTGCGGTTACTGCCATCAGCCGCCGGCGGAAGATTGAAAGGCAGACGTTCTAGGTCTTGCGGTGCGGTGCGTGCATCAGGAGAGAGCCGCACCAACACGTCATAGGTTTGGTCATTGCTGGCACGCCATACCCCAATATTTTTGCCAGCCACCAAGGTACGCAATTGATCGGCGATGCTGCTCGCGCCCATACCAAAGTCAGAGGCAGCTTCGCGTTTGATGGCGATGTCAATGGTGGGTTTGTTGGGTTTGACGCTGGATTCAATATCGACAAAGCCTTTAACGGTTTGCAATTTCGCCATGACTTGCGCGGCTAAACGTTCGAGCTCAGCTTGGTCAGGACCCAACACATAAAACTCGATTTGCTTAGAGCCACTCACGCTATCGAGTTGCCCCACATGGGTGATGGTGATGCCTGGTAGTTGCAATAAGCGTTGGCGTACATCCGGTGTGATGCTGTTGAGGTTGCGCGCACGCAAGCCACGATCGACCAAACGGAAATACACATTCGCGTAAATTTTGCCGTTGGCGTTCCCCGTGTTGATGGTGGTCAAGGTGTAGCGCACTTCGGGGAAACTGCGCAGCAAGTTTTCCACCTCTTTCGCTTTGCGCTCGGTCACTTCCAAAGAAGAGCCCACTGGCACATAAAAAGTCACCGTGGCTTCAGAGTAATCTGCTTTGGGTACAAACTCGGTACCCAGCAGCGGCACCATGAAAATGCTACCAACGAAGATGCCTATCGCAGCCAACACGGTTTTGAGTTTGTGTACCAAGGCCCAAGCCAACAGTCGTTGGTAGACGCCACTTAAGCGCTCGGTGGTGGATTCAAACCACCCTGTCACAAGACCTATGCTCTTGTCATACCAGTTGCGTGGTTTGAGCGCATGACCATGCACATGTATGCTGGGATCATGCCAGACGCTAGAGAGCATGGGGTCCAAGGTAAAGCTGACAAACATAGAAATGACCACAGCCACCACGATGGTTAAGCCAAATTCATGGAAAAACTTGCCAATCACGCCTTCCATGAAGCCAATGGGTAAAAACACTGCCACGATAGAGAATGTGGTGGCTAACACGGCCAAACCAATTTCTTTGGTGCCTTCCATGGCCGCCGTGAATGCGTTTTTGCCCATTTGTACATGGCGAACAATGTTTTCACGCACCACAATGGCATCGTCAATCAGCAAGCCAATACAAAGAGACAAGGCCATCAAGGTCATCATGTTGACGGTAAAGCCAAACACACTCATGAACAAAAATGTACCGATCACTGCAATGGGCAAGGCCAAGCCCGTGATGATGGTCGAACGCCAAGAGTTGAGAAACAAAAAGACAATCAATACCGTCAGCAAAGCGCCCTCGATCAAGGTTTTACGTACGTTATTGACCGCTACGCGGATCGGGCGTGAACCGTCAAAAATAGGTTCAAGGCGCACGCCTGGCGGCAGTTGCTTGCGCATGGATTCCAAGGTGTCTATCAAACCGTCGACCACCTCAATCGTGTTCTCATCTTGGGCTTTGATCACCGATAACAACAGCGTACGTTGACCGTTGTACAGCGCCAAGTTTTCCAATTCTTGGGCGCCATCATTGACTCTGGCCACTTGCGACAAGCGCACATAGGTGCCTCCTTTGCGCGCCACGATGATGTTGCCAAAATCTTCGGGACGCTTCATGCGGGCTTGTACCTGTACCACGCGGTCTTGTTGAACAGAACGCACCGAACCCACAGGCAGGTCTTGGTTTTCACTGCTGACGGCAGCCACCACTTGGTCGGCCGTCACACCAAGCGCTTCCATGGCTTGGGGGTTGAGGTACAGGTTGATTTCACGTTTGGTGCCACCCACCAGAGACACTGAGCCTACGCCGCGCACATTTTCTAAGCGCTTTTTAAAAACTTGATCGGCCCAGTTGGTCAACTCCACGTTGCTTAACGGTTTGCTCAAACCTGTGGCTTTGTCGTCTGGCAAAACAGCCACCGACCAAATCGGACGGCTGGTGGGGTCAAAGCGAAGTATGCGTGACTCTTTCACATCGGTGCGCAAAAACGGGTGCACATTCGATACTTTCTCGCGTACATCGTCGGCTGCTTTGCGACCATTCACATACAGTTGAAACTCAATCACCACCACCGACAAACCTTCGTAACTGCGGGAGGTCAGGGCACTGATGCCGGCGATGGAATTGACGGCTTCTTCAATTTTTTTACTGACCTCGCTCTCGATGATTTCGGGGGAGGCACCGGGATACTCGGTGGTAATCACCACCACTGGTAAATCGATGTTGGGGAATTGGTCGATTTTGAGACGCCCGTAGCTAAACAGTCCCAACACCACCAAGGCGAGCATCATCATGGTGGCGAACACCGGGTTACGCAGACTGACTTGGGTGAACCACATGGCTAGGGTTTGCCTTTCACAGCCAAGCCTTCACGCAAAGCGCCTGCCGTGCCCCGTAACACCACGCTGTTGGCAGGTAAACCACTGACCTCAACCCAGGGGTTGGTGTCGGTTTGCCCTGGTAACTGACCGCGCAAACCGGTTTTCACACCATAGTGTTTGATGAGGTTGTTTTCGATGACTTGAACATAGGGCTGGGGTTTGTCGGTGCGAACCGCATCCAAGGGGATGGCAAGGACAAGGTGTTGGCCCAGCGCCAACTGGCCTTGGCCATACAAACCTTGGCGCAAGCCATGGGTGTTGTCTAAGCGCAGATAAACCAAAACACTGCGGCTACCCGCTTGTACATTGGGGTTGATACGTTGCACCTTGGCTGTGACGGCTTGCTCGCGACCTTCGAGTTGCAAGGTAGCCTGTTGCCCAATGCGTACATCGATAGAGTCAGCGGGACTGAGCGTGGCCTCTAGCTCCAAACTTTTGAGATCGATGATTTCAAGCAAGCGCATATCGATGGAGACACGCTCACCGGGTTGGGCCAAACGGGCAGACACTTGACCTGAAATAGGCGAGGTGAGCACCGCATCATCAAGCACTTTGCGCGCAACATCAGCGCCCGATAAAGCCGCTTTGTAGGTGGCCTCTGCGCCGCTCAAGTTAGAAAAAGAAGTCTCCAGTGCAGTCACTGAAATAAAGCCTTTGTCCACCAGCGATTTGTTGTTGTCGTATTGACGCTTGGCAATATCCACTTGGGCTTTGGCTGCGTCAGCTTGTTGCTCGGCCTGGCGCAGTTTGCGTTGGTATTCCGTGGGGTCTATGCGCGCAACCACTTGGCCTGCTTTGACATAGTCGCCTTCACGCAAGCTGAGTTGGGTGACTTCACCCGCCACCCGCGACTTGATGACAACAGTGTTCACCGCTTTAAGGTTGCCAGAGATAGGCAGGTTTTGTACCAGTCTTTGCTCGGTGGCGGTCAAAGTGTCGCTGGCCGGTATTTCAAACACAGTGGGGGCGGCAGGTGGTACAGGCGCATTGGGCGTAGGTGTGGGATTGGCTTCGGGTTTGGGCCCAGCGCTTTTCACATACCAACCAGCGCCAGCCAACATGGCAACCGATAGCAAGACAACGCCACCCCAGCCTTTGATTTTGAATCTCATCTGCGCTTACTCCGAAATAAAGTTGCCGGTTCAGGACCGGCGCCAACCAAGCGCCAGCAGATGGGCATGGTTACGCAAAAAGGTCTCAGGATTGAGCGTGTTGTGCATGGCATTGCAGGCCAGCGAGTGTTTCCACATGTTCACATACAAAATGGCGCTCACCAAGCTGTGCACTGCTTGTTCGGGGTCAAAAGCTGCGAATTCGCCGCTGTCCATCCCACGTTTCAAGATTCGCTTGAACAGCTCTTGCCCAGGGCGTATCACCTCTTGTTCATAAAACTGCACGACCTCTGGAAAATTGTTGGCCTCGCTCATCACCAACTTGGTGATACCACTTGCATCGGTAGAACCTATGCGTTGCCACCAAGAAACCAAGGCGTATTCCAACATGTCGGGCGTAGAGCCCTCGAATTCCTCAAACTCTTGGTTCCAGGTTGGGAAATGGTCAGCCAAGTTGGCACGAATCACCGCTTTGAACAGGTCTTCTTTGCTGGGGAAGTAAAGAAACAAAGTGCCTTTGGACACACCCGCACTGGCCGCCACATCTTCCACCTTGGTGGCCGAGTAGCCTTTGCTGGCAAACAGGCTCAAAGCCGCGTCAAGCAACTCGCCAGGACGTGCTTCTTTGCGGCGCTCACGTTTGTGCACCTGGGGTATTTCGTTGGAAAGTAAGGTGGTTGACATATTAATGACTGACTGGTTAGTAATGTAACCGACCTAGCCACTCATGTAAAACCCTTTGCGTGCTGAGGAGTCCGCCCGCTGAGGGCAAGAAATCCGTTTCCCAGCGCAGGGGAGGCTGTGTGTAGCCCATGGGGGCAGGAAACACCTCGAAACCCGCTGCCTCAAACAGGGTGACGCTGCGCTGCATATGCCAGTCGTGGGTGACCAAGGCGATACGGCGTATGCCTTTGGCAGACAAAATGGCATACGAGGCAAGCGCGTTTTCGCGGGTATCACGTGACGTGTCATCCGCCAAGAAAAAAAACGAATCAAAATCACGTTTCAACACATAAGCAGCCACTTGCGCTTCGCTCTGGGTTTGCGCCGAGGAGGCCGCCCAACCCTTACCCCCGCTGTACACCAAAGGCAAGTCGTGCAAGGTTTTTAAATAGCGGCCATAAGCCAAGCGTTGATAAGCTGCAGCCCCAAGCTGGGTTTGACCGTATTCGGGTGCATACACCTCCACACCCCCACCCAGCACCACGATGGCTTGGGCTGTGTTTAAAGCTTCTTTGGAAATCGGTGGGTAAGTGCTAAGCAACCAATGGTTGAGGCCATAAGCGGTAGCGCTGCAACTCAGCACCCACAGGATCAGCGTACTCAGGACACACAAGGCGCGTCCCCAGCGCTTGGAAACCCCCCATATGGCCAGGCCAACTAACAAAAGCAGCAAAGGGCTGGCGGGGGGCAGCAAAAGCGCAGAAAACAGAGGTTTGAAGGGACCGATCCAGGAAAACATGGTGAGGCAATGGTTAAAGCAAGCCAAAGTTTCCCACAGTGGTCGGGAGTGGCTAAGATGCTTGTCATGGCGAATGCAATCATCACCTTGGGTGGCGGCTGCTTCTGGTGCACAGAGGCGGTGTATGTGCGTGTGCGTGGGGTGCTGGATGTCGAGTCTGGCTACAGCAATGGGTTAACACCTACGCGCCCTACCTACGAGCAAGTGTGTACAGGCCGCACAGGCTTTAATGAAGTGGTGCGTTTGACCTATGACAATAGCGTCATCACTTTGCAAAGCATATTGGATATTTTTTTCGAGATTCACGATCCCACCAGTTTGAACCGTCAAGGCAATGATGTAGGTACCCAGTACCGTAGCGCTATTTACATCTCTAACGAAGCAGACCACATGGCGGCATTGCAATTCATTTCTGAGGTGACCAGCCGTGGAGAATTCGACAGCCCCATCCTCACTGAAGTCTTGCCGTTACAGCATTACTGGCCTGCCGAGGACTACCACCAAGACTATTTTGAACACAACCCCTACCAAGGCTATTGCACTTTTGTGGTTGCGCCCAAAGTGAAAAAACTCCACCAGCACTTTGCCGAGTGGGTCAAGGATTGAAAGATTTAAGGGGCTAAGCGCTCTTTTATCCACGCACCGTCTTGCAGACGGTAAACCAAACGGTCGTGTAAACGTGCCACACCGCCTTGCCAAAATTCCCAGCGATCAGGTGTGAGCCTATAGCCTCCCCAGTGGGGAGGACGCGGCGGCTGGGTGCCCAATTTGGCCATGTAGCTGGCCGCTTCGGTCACCAGTTGTGTGCGTGAGGAAATGACCTGGCTTTGCGGACTGGCCCAAGCGCCTATGCGTGAGTCCAGCGGTCGGCTATGGAAGTAAGCGTCGCTTTCTTCGTCGCTGACTTTGCTCACCCGACCTTCAATGCGAACCACGCGTTCCAGTTCTACCCAGTGAAATTGCAACGATGCGTAAGGGTTGCCCGCCAATTCTTGGCCTTTGCGACTTTGGTAGTTGGTATACCAAACCAAGCCTTGGTCGTCATAGCCTTTCACCAGTACCACACGGGTGCTGGGGCGCATATCACTGCCCACCGTGGCCAAGGTCATGGCGTTGGGTTCAGGCAGTTCGGTTTCCAAGGCTTCACGCAACCACTGCTCAAACTGCCGTATCGGGTGATGCTGTGCGCTGTCCTCCAACAGTTCTGCGCGTTGGTAACTTTTGCGCATATCGGCCAGCGAAATCTTGGTCATAGCAAACACCTCGGGATAAGAGGCCACTATCTTATTCCTTGACCGCGCCGGTCATCCCTGACACATAGTGATCAACAAAAAACGAATACAAAACAGCCACAGGAAAAGAGCCCAGCAAGGCGCCGGCCATGAGCGAGCCCCAGTGGTAAACATCACCCTCGACAAGTTCTGTCACTACACCTACCGGCACGGTCTTGACCTCGGATGAAGAGATGAAGGTAAGGGCATAAATGAACTCGTTCCACGACAAAGTGAAGGCAAAAATTCCCGCGGAAATGAGGCCTGGTACTGACAGGGGAAGAATGATCTTCCACAAAATTTCGAAGCGGGTAGCGCCATCTATCAAGGCACATTCCTCCAGTTCAAAAGGAATGGAGCGAAAGTAACCCATCAGCAACCATGTACAAAACGGAATCAGAAATGTGGGGTAGGTCAGTATCAGTGCCCAGCGGGTATCGAACAAACCTAGCTTGAACACAATGGTGGCCAAAGGGATGAACAAAATGGAAGGGGGCACCAAATACGCCAGAAAAATACCCAAGCCTACTTGGCGTGAGCCTTTAAAGCGCAGGCGCTCAATCGCATAAGCCGCTAGCACCGCACAAGCCAGCGACACCACGGTAGAGATGACCGAGATGAACACCGTGTTCCACAGCCACTCGGGGTAGGCGGTTTTGAACAGCAGTTTGTGGAAATGTTCCAAGGTGGGTTGAATCACCCAAAACGGATTGCCGTCACGCGACAGCAGTTCGTTGTTGGGTTTCACCGAGGTGATGACCATCCAGTAAAAAGGAAACAACAACACGAACACAAAAATCCCCAGCGGCGCATACACCGTCACCCAGCGCGAACGCGCTGTGTCCAAGTAGCCCATGCCTTGGCTGTCGTCGTCGCTGGGATCGCTCATGCGTCACTGCCCCCTTGTTGCCAGGCGCGTCGTTGCAACCCGAAGTAACTGAACAAAATAGCTGCCAGTAAAAAAGGCACCATGGAAATGGCGATCGCTGCGCCCTCGCCCAAAGCCCCGCCCGAGATGGCGCGTTGGAAGGACAGCGTTGCCATGAGGTGGGTGGCATTCAACGGTCCACCGCGCGTGATGACGTAAATCAACTGAAAATCGGTGAAGGTGAACAGCACCGAAAACGTCATCACCACCGCGATCATGGGGGTAAGCAAGGGCAGGGTGATGTGGCGAAAGCGCTGCCACGCAGTGGCGCCGTCAATCGCAGCGGCTTCGTAAAGCGAAGGTGAAATGGTTTGCAAACCCGCCAGCAAAGTGATGGCGACAAACGGCACACCGCGCCACACATTGGCTGCCAACACAGAAAACCGTGCATTCCAAGGATCGCCTAAAAAATCGATGTAGTTGTCTATCCAACCAGCTTTGACCAGCACCCAGCTGATGATGGAAAACTGCGCGTCGTAAAGCCACCAAAAAGCGATGGCCGATAAAGCCGTTGGGACGATGTAGGGCAGCAAAATGACCGAGCGAAAAAAGGTTTTGAACGGCAGGCGTTCATTGAGCAAAATGGCCAACCACAGCCCAAGAAAAAATTTCAATACGCTGGCCACAAAGGTATAAAACAAGGTATTGAACAAAGCCAAGCGTGTCACGGCATCGTCCCATAAAAACGCGTAGTTCTCTAGGCCAATGAACATGCCTTCACGACCCACCTTGGTGTCGGTAAAGCCTAACCAAATGCCCAGACCCAGGGGGTAGGTCAGAAACACGATCAGCAACACTGTGGCGGGCAGCATGAACAGCAGGCCCAGCCCGTTTCGGCTGTTTTGCAGGCGGCTTAGCATCAGGTTTTGTAGTAGCGTTCAGCGCGTTTTTGGGCGCGTTGGGCAGCTTCAACCGGTGTTTTAGAGCCTGAAGCGGCTTCGGCCACCATGTTGCAAACAATGAAGTCGGCCATGGCACCCGCAGAGGCATAACCCAGTTGACCTGCATAGCCGGCAGGGCGCATGTTTTTCACCGAGTCGCGGTAAGGCGTGTGTTTGGGGTCCACGGTCCAGATGGGATTTTTGCTGTAAGCGGCCAAGGGGTGCGAGACGTAGCCGCCTGCACCTTGCAACCAAGCACCGTACTGTTCTTCTTCCATCATGAAACGCAAAAACTCTTTGGCGGCATTGGGGTACTTGGTGTACTTGAAGATCATTTGGTTGAAGAACAGGTGGTACTCGGTGGGAATACCCACAGGACCCACGGGAAACGGTGCGTGCTGTATATCAGCAGCCAGTGCTTTGACCGCTGGGTTGTCAGAGTTTTTGGCCGCGTAATAAATCGAGATACCGTTGTTGGTGACACTGAGTTGGCCATCTAAAAACGCTTTGTTGTTATTGGGATCTAACCACGACAAGGTACCAGGGATAAAAGTGGCGTACAGCTCTTTGGCGTATTCCAAAGCCTTGATGGTTTGCGGGCTGTTGATCACCACTTTGTTGTTCTTGTCGACGATGGAGCCGCCAAAAGCCCAAATCAGCCAATGCGTCCAACCACTGTCGCCTGTGGCATTGCCCAGCGCCATGCCTCCCGGTGTGCCTTTGCCTTTGAGGGCTTGGAACATCTTCAAATAACTGTCCACATCTTTGGGAAAGCTGTTGATGCCCGCCGCCTTTAACAGGCTTTGCCGGTAAACCATGATGGCGCCGCTGGCGCCCAGAGGCACGCCTATCCATTTTTTGCCATCGGGTTTCAAGTAAGTTTCGCAAGCTGGGTACCAGCCCCCGTATTTTTTGCCCAGGTAGTCGCATACGTCGGACACGTCCAGCAATTTGTCGGGGTAGAGGTTGGCATCGTCGTTGGTCGACAAAATGATGTCCGGTCCTGCGCCAGTGTTGGCAGCAACCGCTGCTTTGGGACGCACGTCTTCCCAGCCCTCGTTGTCAACCCGCACTTCAATGCCAGTTTTCTCAGTGAACTTTTTGACGTTGGCCATGTAGGTGTCTATGTCACCTTGCACAAAACGGCTCCAGCGCAAGACCCGCAGTTTGGCGTCTTTCTCGGGCACATTGGTCCATTGGGCCTTGGCTGAGGTGCTGAAGAGCATGGGTGCTGTTGCTACTGCGCCGGTGGCCACGCTGGTAGATTGGATAAATTGGCGCCGGGTGGTTTCGCTCATAAAGCCTCCTGTGGCAATGGGTTAGGTCGCAAGTGTTAAGCCGTCAAGGCTTTGCCGTTGCTCGCGTCAAACAAATGGGCGCGACTGGCGTCAGGCAACAAGCGGATGGTGCTGCCAGGGGTGAAGGTATGGCGTTCACGAAATACCGAGGTCACCTCTACGCCAGCAATTTTGGTGAACACCTGTGTGTCTGCGCCGGTGGGTTCAACCACCACCACCTCGGTGGCCAAGCCCTGGCTGTCGCTGGCAATGGTCAAATGTTCGGGCCGAATACCGTACACCACGGATTGGCCTTCGCTGGCGCTGGCATGCTGGGGCATAGGCAGCAAGTTGCCGTCAGACAAAGCCACTTGGTTGCTGCGTACCGTGCCGGGCAAAAAGTTCATCGATGGTGAGCCAATAAAGCCTGCGACAAACTGGTTGGCAGGGTGGTCGTAAAGCTGCAAGGGTGAGCCAATTTGTTCGACCACGCCGTCTCGCATAACAACGATTTTGTCGGCCATGGTCATGGCTTCGATTTGGTCATGGGTGACGTAAATGGAGGTGGTTTTCAGGCGTTGGTGCAACTCTTTGATTTCAGTACGCATGGACACGCGTAACTTGGCGTCAAGGTTAGACAAGGGTTCGTCAAACAAAAACACCTGCGGGTCGCGCACGATGGCGCGGCCCATGGCCACGCGTTGGCGCTGTCCGCCTGAGAGCTGGCGCGGATAACGGTCTAAAAGGGCATGCAAGCCCAAAATTCCTGCGGCCACATCCACCCGCTCGGCGATCATCTGCTCAGATTGCTTGGCCAGCAACAACGAAAACGCCATGTTGTCGCGCACCGTCATGTGCGGGTAAAGCGCGTAGTTTTGGAACACCATGGCGATGTCGCGTTCTTTGGGCGGCATGTCGTTGACACGCTTGTCGCCAATGAAAATATCGCCGCCCGAGATTTCTTCAAGACCGGCAATCATGCGCAGCAAGGTGGATTTGCCGCAGCCGGATGGGCCAACAAGCACGCAAAACTCGCCGTCGGCGATGTCTACGCTGACACCTTGGATGATGTGGGTGCGGCCAAAGTACTTGTGTACTTGACCGATGGTGACGCTGGCCATGGAAAACTCCGCAATAGGGGTGCGCACTGGGCGCAGCATTGAAAACAAGCTTACCTGCCAGTGGGGCGGCGTCCATCAGGGCTAACCCGTTGACCAAGTCCGCATTTTGAGCAGCGTTGGCGGTTATGCTTTGCCTCTTTCTTTTGTAACCGAGACACACCATGAAGCTGTTGATCACCGGCGGCGCCGGCTTTTTAGGGGCCCGCTTGGCCCGTACCCTGTTGGCCAAAGGCACACTCGCTGGCCAAACACTTACCCAAGTGGTGTTGGCCGACCAATTCCCCGCCCCAGCCGATTTGGCTGCTGACCCCCGTGTGGCGGTCTTGACCGGCCCCTTGCTAGACCAATGCGCCGGTTTTGCGCAAGCCAAGTTCGACGGCGTGTTTCATTTGGCTTCAGCGGTATCGGGTGAGTGCGAAGCCGATTTCGATTTGGGTATGCGATCTAACTTGGACAGCACCCGTGCTTTGTTGGACGCACTGCGTGCGGCAGGTAACAAACCCCGTTTGCTGTTCAGCAGTTCGGTGGCGGTCTACGGACCCGATCCCGCACACCCCTTGCCCGATGTGGTGACGGACGATACCTTCACCACGCCGCAAACCTCGTATGGCGCACAAAAGCTGATGTGCGAGTACATGGTGGCCGACTACAGCCGTAAAGGCTTTATCGATGGCCGCAGCGCCCGCTTGATGACGGTCAGTGTGCGCCCTGGCAAGCCCAATGGTGCAGCGTCCTCGTTTTTCAGCGGTATCTTGCGTGAGCCTTTGGCGGGTGAAGAATCGATTTGCCCCGTAGACGCCTCGGTGTCGCATCCCGTGTCTTCACCTGGGGTGACGGTGCGTAGTTTGATCGCGATTTTTGAAGCCAGCGCAGAAGACTTTCAAGGCCGCAGCGCCATGAATTTGCCCGCTTTGAATGTGACGGTCCAGCAAATGTTGGATGCCTTAGAAGCGGTGGCCGGTCCTGCAGTGCGTGCCCGCGTGAAGTTTCAACGCGATGAGCGCATTGCGGGCATCGTGGCCAATTGGCCCAAAGGCGCCAAAGCCTTGCGTGCGCCGCGTTTGGGCTTGCAGCCAGACGCCAATTTCCAAGACGTGATTCGCCAGTACATCGACGATTGCAAGGCTGCGGGCTTAGAGAAAACGGCGCT
>DAIQOH010000009.1:32197-51300 GCA_036787995.1 Limnohabitans sp.
GCTTTTAATGGTTGTGGTGAAGTCATCACATTGCTGCGCAATGTGAGCCCTCCCCCAATCACTGAAAACAAAGTTTTCAGTGATTGTCCTTAGGCACAAAGGAGCCGCGCTTGCCACGCAAAAAGTCCAGATCCACACCTTCATCGGCTTGGGTGACGTGGTCGATGTAGAGCTTCCAATAGCCTGAATCCAAATCGGGTGTGGGGGGCTTCCAAGTGGCGCGGCGCTTGGCGAGTTCTTCCTCGCTGACGTGCAAATGGATTCTGCGCTCAGGCACGTTCAATTCCACCATGTCGCCGTTGTGCACCAAACCCAAAGTGCCACCAGCGGCGGCCTCAGGTGCCGCGTGCAGCACTACCGTGCCGTAAGCGGTACCACTCATGCGTGCATCGCTGATGCGAACCATGTCGGTAATACCTTTTCTCAGCACTTTAGGGGGTAAGGGCATATTGCCCACCTCGGCCATGCCAGGGTAGCCCTTGGGGCCGCAGTTTTTCAGCACCAATACGCAGGTTTCGTCGACATCGAGGTCTTCATCGTTGATGCGTGCATGAAAGTCGTCGATGTTTTCAAACACCACCGCTCGGCCAGTGTGAACCATCAGTTCAGGTGTGGCGGCGCTGGGTTTGATGACCGCACCACGTGGCGCCAAATTACCACGCAATACCGCAATGCCGGCTTTGTCTTTAAAAGGTTGGGCAAAGGGTTTGATAACACGTGGGTCGTGATTGACCGCATCTGCCAAGTTGTCTTTCACCGACTGACCGCTGGCGGTGATGATGTCGGTGTGCAGCAGGTGTTCGATTTCCTTCATCACGGCGGGCAAGCCACCGGCATAGCAAAAATCTTCCATCAAGTGCTCGCCTGAGGGTTGCAAATTGAGCAAGCAAGGCAACTCGGAAGCTAAGCGGTCGAAATCGTCCACACTGAGAGGAACGCCTAAGCGGCCAGCCATGGCAATGAGGTGTATCACCGCGTTGGTAGAACCGCCAATCGCAGCCAAGGTTTTGATGGCGTTCTCAAAGGCTTCGCGGGTAAGAATGGAGGACAGCTTTTGGTCGCTGTGCACCATCTCGACAATGCGCCGTCCCGCCATGCGGGCCAGCACATTGCGCCGCCCATCGACCGCAGGGTAAGCGGCATTGCCTGGTAAACCCACGCCCAAGGCTTCCACCATGCAAGCCATGGTGGAGGCGGTGCCCATGGTCATGCAGTGGCCATGGCTACGGTGCATACAGCTTTCGGCTTCGAAGAAATCAGCCAGCTTTAAAGTGCCTGCGCGCACTTGCTCGCTCATGCTCCACATGCCGGTGCCCGAGCCCAATTCTTGCCCCCGCCATTTGCCATTGAGCATGGGGCCGCCGCTGACACCAATGGTGGGCAAGTCGGCGCTGGCTGCGCCCATGATGAGGGAGGGCGTGGTTTTGTCGCAGCCCATGAGCAACACCACGCCATCGATGGGGTTGCCGCGTATGCTTTCTTCCACGTCCATGCTGGCCAAATTGCGGTAAAGCATGGCGGTGGGGCGAAGCAGGGTTTCGCCCAGGGACATCACAGGAAATTCCAGTGGAAAACCACCGGCTTCGTACACCCCAATCTTGACCTGCTCGGCCAAGGTGCGGAAGTGCGAGTTGCAAGGCGTGAGTTCGCTAAAGGTGTTGCAAATGCCGATGACCGGGCGGCCATCAAATTGGTCGTGGGGCACCCCTTTGCCCTTGACCCAACTGCGGTAGGCGAAACCGTCACGGTCTTGTCTGCCAAACCATTGTTGTGAGCGAAGTTCAGAGGGTTTTTTCTTGGGGGGTGATTGGGTCATGGTGGGGTATGGCCTGAGATAGGTGAAAGACTGTGCCTATACTACCCTCGCCCAAGCCCCTTGCTGAGCAGTGTTTATACGGGGATGGGTCACAAGGAGCGCGCCATGAATGATGTTTTGCGGGTCACCAACCTGCCCCCTTACCTGATGTCGGATCTGCAAAACGCCTATACCGTGCATGACCGCGACCACATCACTGACCCCGGTGCTTTGCAGCGCATACGCGCCATGGTGGGTGGCGGCGACGCTGTCATTGATAAAAAACTCATGGCGCTGTTTCCAGCTTTGGAGTTCATTTCTATTTGTGGTGTGGGTTATGACGGTGTGGATGTCATTGGCGCCATGGAACGAGGCATCAAAGTCAGCCATACACCCGGTGTGCTCAATGACGATGTGGCCGATTTGGCACTGGGCCTGATGCTCTCTATTGCAAGGCGTATTCCCCAAGCAGACAAATTTGTCCGCAACAGCGATTGGGTTGATGGCCCATTTCCTTTGCAAACCAAAATGAGTGGTGCGCGTCTGGGCTTGGTAGGCATAGGCCGGATTGGGCAAGCCATCGCCAAACGGGCAGCGGCGTTTGATATGTCTATCGCATACACCGCCAGACATGCGGTGCCTACCTTGCCTTACACCTATTACCCCTCTGCCAAAGATTTGGCTTCACATGTGGATTACTTGGTGGCCATCACCCCTGGTGGCCCATCGACACGTCACCTGATCAACGCCGAGGTGTTACAGGCTTTAGGTAACAAAGGCTTTCTCATCAATGTGGCGCGTGGTTCGGTGGTCGACCAAGCCGCGCTGATTGACGCGTTGCAAAAGAAAGTGATTGCCGGTGCGGCTCTGGATGTGTATGCCGATGAGCCACGTGTACCTGCCGAGTTGCGTAATTTGCAAAACGTGGTGTTGACACCGCATGTGGCCAGTGCCACGGTGCAAACCCGCCAAGCCATGGCGGCTTTGGCGTTTGCCAACTTGAATGCCCACTTTGAGGGCAAACCCATTCCAGCCTTGGTGCCGGAGTGGGCTAACCGTATTTAAACCAATACAGGTCTTAGCGACCGAATCCGCCGCCGCTTTTCTTGCCTGCATAACCGCCACCACCACCGGGACGGCCACCGCCGCCTGCTCGGCCTCCGCCGCCACCGCTGCGGCGTTTACCACCCGCACCGCCACCGCCTCGGTTGTTGCGGCTAAGTAAATCGACCGAGGTCATGGTGGGGTCGGGTTGACGGCCCGCACCGCCGCCAGATTTGTGACCAAACGCGTTCACGCCGCTTTGCGTGCCCAAATGCGCATTGGCTCGGGGTTGGAAATCGTCCTCTTGGTGATGCGAAGGGGGTTGGTGTTCGAAGTCATCGCGGGGCATGCCAGTGGGGGCCGGGTTGCGAGGTCCGCGCTCGGGACGGTCCCGACGAGGGCCTGGCGAGCGAGGCACACCGTTGAATCCAGAGCCTGCAGGCGAGGGCTGACCAGGGTTGGGGCTGCGAGGAGGGCGTTCAGCGCGATGGCCTTGACCTTGCCCCTGTCCTCGACCACCGCCCGCAGGTTTTTTCTCGCGGATGCGTTCCATCATTTCTTGACGGGCAGCACGTGCGGCAGCTGCCATCACGTCGCGGCTTGGGGGTTTGCCCAAACCGCCCCACAAGGTTTGGCGACCCATGGCGATAGGTTCGGCGCGTTCGTCAGGCGCAGGACCAAAGCCTTCCACCTTTTCTACTTCAATGGTTTGACGTGTGAATTTTTCAATTTCTTGCATAAAACCTTCTTCATCCAAAGACACCAGACTGATGGCTTCGCCGCTGGCACCTGCTCGACCAGTGCGGCCAATGCGGTGCACATAGTCTTCGCTGATATTGGGGATTTCGTAGTTCACGACGTGCGGCAATTCGTCAATATCGATACCACGTGCGGCGATGTCGGTAGCCACCAGCACGCGAATCTCGCCGCTTTTAAAGCCCGAGAGCGCTTGTGTACGGGCGGTTTGGCTTTTATTACCATGCAGCGCCATGGCAGTGATACCTTGTTTATTCAGGAAATCAGCCACATGGTTAGCGCCAAACTTGGTGCGACAAAACACCAATACTTGGCTCCATTGTTTGGTTTCGATGATGTGGGCCAGCAAGGCTTTCTTTTGTTGTCTACCAACGGGGTGGATAACTTGCTTGATCAATTGCACCGTGGTGTTTTCAGGCGTGACCTGAATGCTTTGCGGGTTGTGCAGTAACTGCGACGCCAACTCGCGGATCTCGCTGCTGAAGGTGGCCGAGAACAGCAGGCTTTGTTTTTCTTTAGGCACCAAGGCCAGAACTTTTTTCACGTCATGGATGAAACCCATATCAAGCATGCGATCGGCCTCGTCGAGCACCAGCATTTGCACGGTGGACAGGTCCAAAAAGCCTTGTTGCTGCAAATCCAGTAACCGTCCGGGTGTGGCCACCAAAATATCTACCCCTTTTTTCAAGGCCTTGATTTGCGCAGCCATGCCGACACCGCCAAAGATGACGGCAGATTGCAGTTGCAGGTGTTTGCCATAGTTGCGCACCGACTCTTCCACTTGCGCCGCCAGTTCACGGGTGGGGGTGAGTACCAAAGCGCGTATGCCAAATACGCCAAAGCGGTTGGTGGCGCTGCGGCTCATGGTGAGCTTGTGCAGCATGGGCAGGGTGAAGGCCGCGGTTTTACCAGTGCCCGTTTGCGCGCCAGCCAACAAATCTTGGCCCGCTAACACCGCAGGTATGGCCTGCGCTTGAATGGGGGTGGGGGTGTCATAGCCTTGCTCACGCACAGCTTTCAGAATGGCCGGAGCCAAATTCAGTTCATCAAAGTTCATAGTGGAGCGCGAGGTTAGGCGACGCTTTGGGTTTCGATCTGTTCTGCCGAATGGGGCAGCCAGCAAAAGACCGAGGAAACACATTTGGGCAGGTAAAGGTCAAACGAAGTGTTTGGTTCCAGCCCCAGCAGAAGCGCTGATGTTGAGGCAACTGGTGGCATCAACTGGCATCCATTGTCGCATGGTTTTAATGGATTTCCTTTTCTGGTTCTGATAAGCCGGATGAAGCAGTCACAGCTTGGTTGGATAATGTTGCACGACACAACGCCGCACCCTGTGGCGAGATGCCCCGAAAGTTACCTATGTCCCAATACGTTTTCACCATGAACCGCGTCGGCAAAATCGTGCCGCCTAAACGCCAAATCCTGAAAGATATATCACTCAGTTTTTTCCCAGGAGCCAAGATCGGCGTCCTGGGTTTGAACGGTTCGGGCAAGTCCACGCTACTGAAAATCATGGCAGGTTTGGATACCGAGATTGAAGGCGAGGCCCAGCCCATGCCTGGCTTGCGAATTGGCTACCTGCCCCAAGAGCCCAAGTTACGCCCAGAGCAAACTGTTCGCGAAGCGGTGGAGGGCGGCATGGAAGAGGTATTGCAAGCCAAAAAACGCTTGGAAGAGGTATACGCCGCCTATGCCGAAGAGGACGCCGACTTTGATGCTTTGGCTGCTGAGCAAGGGCAGTTAGAAGCCATCATTGCCGCAGCAGGCAGCGACAACAGCGACCACCAACTGGAAATCGCTGCCGATGCACTTCGTCTGCCACCCTGGGACGCGGTGATTGAACATTTGTCCGGTGGCGAAAAACGCCGCGTGGCTTTGTGCCAGTTGTTGCTTTCTCGCCCCGATATGTTGCTGCTGGACGAGCCTACCAACCACTTGGATGCCGAGTCGGTGGATTGGCTGGAACAATTTTTGGCGCGTTTCTCCGGCACGGTGGTGGCCATTACCCACGACCGTTACTTTTTAGATAACGCTGCCGAATGGATACTCGAACTCGACCGCGGCCATGGCATTCCCTACAAAGGCAATTACTCCACCTGGTTAGAGCAAAAGCAAGACCGCTTGGAAAAGGAACAAAAGGGTGAAGAAGCGCGTGCCAAAGCTTTAAAGAAAGAGTTGGACTGGGTGCGTCAAAACCCCAAAGGCCGCCAAGCCAAGAGCAAGGCGCGTATCGCCCGCTTTGAAGAATTGTCTGACTTCGAATACCAAAAACGCAACGAGACGCAGGAAATTTTCATCCCCGTGGCCGAACGCTTGGGCCACGAGGTCATCGAGTTCATCAACGTCAGCAAATCGTTTGGCGACCGCATGCTGATAGACAACCTCAGCTTCAAAATTCCCGCAGGTGCCATCGTGGGCATCATTGGCCCCAACGGGGCGGGCAAGTCCACGCTGTTTCGCATGATTGCCGGTAAAGAGCAACCCGACAGCGGCGAAATCAAGCTTGGTCAAACCGTCAAGATGGCCTTTGTCGATCAAAACCGCGACGACTTGGCGAATGAAAAAACCGTTTGGGAAGATGTGTCCGGTGGTTTAGATATTTTGACGGTGGGTAAGTTTGAAATGGCCAGCCGAGCTTATTGCGGTCGTTTCAACTTCAACGGCGGTGATCAACAAAAACGTGTGGGTACTTTGTCTGGTGGTGAGCGCGGTCGTTTGCATTTGGCCAAAACCCTGATCGCTGGCGGTAACGTCTTGATGCTGGACGAACCCTCTAACGATTTGGACGTGGAAACCTTGCGTGCTTTGGAAGATGCCTTGTTGGAATTCGCGGGCAGCATCATGGTCATCAGCCATGACCGCTGGTTCTTAGACCGCATTGCCACCCACATTTTGGCTTGCGAGGGTGATTCGCAATGGACCTTCTTTGACGGCAACTACCAAGAATACGAAGCTGACAAGAAAAAACGTTTGGGTGAAGAAGGGGCAAAACCCAAGCGAGTGCGCTATAAAGCGCTCAAATAATTTCAAAAAAACAACATCAAAGTATTAAATGTTCAAGGATACATCAAATTCCACGGTAAAATGATAAAAAAGTGGTAATCCATACCAATATCTTTACCGTGGAGTATTCATGAGTCATAAAGCCATTCCTGACGCCAGCGACGAATACTGTGGCACCAGTTACGCCGCCAAATTACTCAACCTGTCCGTGGGTACGGTGCAAACCTTGGTGGAAAAAAATGAACTCACTGCTTGGAAAACGCAAGGGGGTCACCGTCGCATTTCTATTCAATCGATTCGCGACTACCAAAACCGCGCCAGTCTTTCGCCGAACGCCAATTACCAAGACATCAGACGCTTGAAAGTGATGGTCGTTGAAGACGATGAGCTCACCCGTACCATGTTCCAAATGCATTTCGACCAATGGGATTTGTCACTCGATACCACCATCACTGCCTCAGCCATTGAAGCCTTGCTGGACATTCCTGTGCTCAAGCCACAGGTGCTGTTGACCGACTTGCGCATGCCAGGCATTGACGGCGTTGAAATGCTGCGCCAGCTGCATACCCATCCTCAATTTGCACAAATGGCCGTGATCGTCATCACGGGTTTGTCGGATGAAGAAATTGCGGCTTATGGTGAGCTGCCTGCGGGTACCCATGTGCTGCGCAAACCCATAGACATGGGCTGGCTGCGTGGCTACTTTCAAGCCATGCTCAGCTTACGTCAAGGCGGCAAGCGACGTGCCGTGGCACCTGAAACTGCTTAAACAGACTTTTAAACCAAGGGGCATTCCTCTTGCGCTGTAGGGTCGGCGCGGCTAGGCTTACCTGCCATGAGACCCCATTACAAGTACTGGCCAGCCCGCGTTCCCCACCACATCACACCGCCTGCCACTACCCTTTGGGATAACTTGGCATTCAGCGCCAAGCGCTTTCCCCATAAAACCGCGTTGCATTTTTTAGGCAATGCGCTTAGCTACCAACAACTGATTCACCAAGCTGAGCGTGTCGCGGCATGGTTGCACGCCCAAGGCATTCAAAAAGGTGACCGAGTTTTGCTGGACATGCAAAACTGTCCGCAACTGGTGGTGGCGCACTTTGGTATCTTGCGAGCCAACGCAGTGGTGGTGCCTGTGAACCCCATGAACCGTGCCAAAGAACTGGAGCACTACATCACCGATGCCCAGGCTCGCATTGCCATTACCACGGCTGATGTTGCTGGCGAGATGGCCGCTGCCAGCGATGCCTTGCCTGCTGGCGAAGGTTTGCAGCATTTATTGGTGACCCATTACAGCGATGCGTTTGATGCTTCACAACAAGCCCAAGACGCATGGCCTGCTGCTTGGCAGGCATGGCTAACGCAACGTATTGAATTGCCTTATGTCAAAGGGGGGCAGTCGCATGACTGGACACAGGTGCTGACCAACACCTTGGCGCTGCCCGCTTTGACCGTCACCCCAAGCGATTTGGCCATCTTGCCCTATACCAGTGGCACCACCGGCTTGCCTAAAGGGTGCATGCATCCGCACAGCAGCGTGATGCACAACGCGGTGTGTGGTGCAATTTGGAATAACGGCTCGCATGAGAACATAGGTCTGTGTGTGGTACCCATGTTCCACATCACGGGTTTGGTCACAGTCATGCACAGTGGCATGTATTTAGGTGCCACCGTGGTGCTGATGCCGCGCTGGGACCGCGACTACGCGGGAGCGCTGATTTCGCGTCATCGCGTCACCCACTGGACCAATATCCCCACCATGGTCATCGATTTATTGGGCAGTCCTAAGTTCGACCAATACGACCTCTCCAGTTTGGTGGCTATAGGTGGTGGTGGGGCAGCCATGCCGCAAGCGGTGGCCCAAAGGTTGTGGGAGTTGTATGGCTTGCGCTATGTCGAAGGCTATGGCTTGACCGAAACTGCGGCGCCTTCTCACAGCAACCCACCCGACGCACCCAAGCAGCAGTGCTTGGGCATACCCATTATTGGTGTGGATGCGCGGGTCATCAACCCCGAGACATTGCAAGAAGTGGCTACCGGCGAGCAAGGCGAAATCATCATGCGTGGGCCGCAAATTTTCAATGGCTACTGGCGTCGCCCCGATGCCACCGAGCAAGCGTTCATGCAACTCGATGGAGAGCGGTTTTTCAGATCAGGCGACTTGGGCCATGTAGACGAGCAAGGCTATTTCTTCATCACCGATCGCTTAAAGCGAATGATCAATGCCTCGGGTTTTAAAGTCTGGCCTGCGGAGGTAGAGGCTTTGATGTTTCGCCATCCTGCGATTCAAGAGGCCTGTGTCATCGCCTCTCGTGACGCCTACCGTGGAGAGACCGTCAAAGCGGTGGTGGTGCTGCGCGAAAGCCAACGTACACAGGTCACTGAGGAAGACATCCTCGCTTGGTGCCGTGACAATATGGCGGTGTACAAAGCGCCGCGTTTGGTGTCCTTTGTCGACGCTTTGCCCAAAAGTGGCAGCGGCAAAGTGATGTGGCGAGCTTTGCAAGAAGCAGAGATGAGCACATCTTGAAACTCTCTGTGCTTGACCAGTCGGTGGTGTCTGCAGGACGCCCCCAAGATGAAGCGATACGCAACACCGTGGCCTTGGCCATGCAATGCGAGGCGTGGGGCTATGACCGATTTTGGGTGAGTGAACACCACAGCTTGCCCAGTATTGCCGGTACCGCTCCCGAGGTTTTGTTGGCAGCGATTGCCATGTGTACCCAGCGCATACGCTTGGGCAGTGCGGGCATCATGCTGCCGCATTACGCGACGTTCAAAGTAGCCGAACAATTTCGTGTACTGGACGCCTTGGCGCCAGGGCGCATCGATTTGGGGCTGGGACGAGCACCTGGCAGCGATGGACGTACCTCGCAACTACTCAACCCCGACCGCTACGCCGCTGAGGGTTTTCCACAACAAGTGGTGGAGCTGCAAGCTTGGGTGACGGGTCAGACCATGCCCGTGGGGCATGCAGGCCACGGTGTTTGGGCTATGCCCGTGGGTGCCACCTCGCCATCTTTGTGGATTTTGGGCAGCTCCAACTACGGCGCACAACTTGCCGCTCACTTGGGGCTGCCGTATGCCTTCGCGTATTTTTTCAGCGATGGTGTGGGCGTGGAGCAGGCCTTGGAGATGTACCGTAGCCAATTTCGCCCCAGCCCCTATTTAGACAAACCTTACGCCACGATTTGTGTTTCTGCATTGGCGGCCGATACGCAAGAAGACGCTTGGTACCAATTCCAAAGCCGAGCCCGCTGGCGCATGGACCGCAACCGTGGACGCATAGGCGCTTTGCTCTCCCCCGAGGATGCGGTGAAAGATGTCAGTCCCCAAGAGATGGCCGAAATGATGGACATGCGTGAAACTGCGTTGGTGGGTAACCCTGTACAGGCGGCAGATAAACTGCGCGCTCTTGCCAAGCAACTGGAACTGGACGAGTTGGTGGTCTGTACATGGACCCACGACCCTGCGGTGCAGTTGCGGTCTTTTGAGTTGTTGGCGTCAGCCGCGGGGCTTATGCCCTGATTTTTGGAGTAACCATGTTTCAAACCACCATTGCAGGCAGCTTGCCTAAACCCGAATGGCTGGCCGAGCCCGAAAAGCTCTGGCCCCAATGGAAGCAAGAAGGCGATGCTTTGCGTCAAGCCAAGGCTGACGCCACGCTGTTGTGGATCAAGGCACAAGAAGACGCCGGTTTGGACATCATTGGCGACGGAGAGCAAGCGCGGCAGCATTTTGTGCATGGCTTTTTAGAGCAGGTGGAAGGCATCGACTTTGAGAACAAAGTCAAGATGGGCATACGCAACAACCGCTACGACGCCATGGTGCCGCAGGTCGTTGCCAAACTGCGCTTGAAAGGGCGAGTCCACGCCATGGAGGCCCAACTGCTGCGTGCCCACACGAAGAAAAAAACCAAATTCACCTTGCCTGGTCCCATGACGATTGTGGACACCGTCGCTGACAGGTTTTATGGCGAGGGCCAAGAAGGGCGCATACAAATGGCCATGGCCTTTGCCGAGTTACTTAACCAAGAGGCGCTGGCACTGCAAGCCGATGGCATTGACATCATCCAGTTTGACGAACCCGCTTTCAATGTTTACATGGAAGACGCCGCCGATTGGGGTGTGAAAGCACTAGAGCGTGCCGCCCAAGGCCTGACCTGTACCACCGCGGTGCATATTTGCTATGGGTATGGCATACAAGCCAATGTGGACTGGAAAAACACTTTAGGCCACGAGTGGCGCCAATATGAAAAGGTGTTTCCCACGTTGGCCAAAAGCAGCATCGACCAAGTCAGTCTGGAGTGTTTTCACTCGCATGTGCCCATGGACCTCATTGCTTTGCTGAAAGGCAAAGATGTGATGGTCGGCGTCATTGATGTGGCGTCCGATGTGATTGAAACCCCGGAAGAGGTGGCTGACACCATTGGCAAAGCTTTGCAATTTGTCAGCAAGGAACATTTGTTTCCCTGTACCAACTGTGGCTTGGCACCCATGAGTCGCGATGTGGCTTGGAAAAAACTGCAGGCACTGGCCAAGGGTGCGGCGTTGGCCAGGCAAAGGGTTTAAACGATTACTGAACCTCAGGCACGCCGCATTCGCCTGGGGTCACACCCTCAGGGAGTTGCTGGGGCTTGTGCACGATGCGGGTCAGCGGGTCGTACTGCACTTCTTTCAAGTACATGGCCAGCACCGCGTCCATGCTCTTGGCGTGGTTGTCAAACCAAATAGCCAATTCACGGGTCAGTTGGCGCACCATAGACAGGTTGTTATCAGCCTGCCCACGGCGCAGAGCTTCACGCATGACTTTCAAAATCATGTCGTGCTCGTCGCTGTGGCATCCGCCTGGACCAAAAGCACTGTCTTTCATCCACTGGTCTTCGCCACCGAAATGGCTTTCGGTGTGGGCGATCAGGTCGGTAAAGCTTTGCAATAACTGCGCATCTGGGGCCAGCTCGGTGGCGGCCAGCATGTCAACAAACTCGCGGTGGGTCGCGTCCATTTTGTCCATGTTCAGCACCAAGTCATCAGACCAGGTGAGGGTAGGTTGGCGCTCGAGGGTGGTGGTATCAGTCATAGTGAAAGAATTGGAATCTGACCCCAATTATGGGTCAATCACGGACATCGGCGATAACGTTGCCGCCAAAGTCCCTACGGGCCAAGAAATCCAGTACGCGGGCAGCAGCGTCGGCGGGAGAGGTAAGCGCCCCGCTTTCTTTCAGGTGGACAAAATTGGCTTGGTCGGGAAAGCCTGCGGGGTTGCCTGCGCGCAAATCGGTTTGCATATCGGTGTCAATCACGCCAGGTGCCAGTGACACCACCTGCGCGGGGTTGGCCAGCAAGGCCTCGTCCAGGGCCGCGCTTCGGCTGAAATGGTCCAAACCGGCTTTGGTGGCGCAGTACACCGCACTGGCCGCCATGGCGCGTCGTCCTAAGCCAGAGGAAATTTGCAATACCCGGCGCTTGGCAGGCCATGCACGGGTGGCTTGCAAAAACACTTGCGTGAGCAAAATCGGTGCAACTAAGTTGATAGCCAATGCCTGCTGCACGCTGCTGGCCGAGGCTTGCTCGATGGGTCCCAAGTGGCCAATCACGCCAGCGTTGTTGATCAAACGGGCTTGGCTGAAAGTGCTGCCATCTTGCTTTTGCAACCAAGCCTTTAACTGGTCTGCCACCGTTTCAGGTTGCGACAAATCGGCCTGCCACTGCAGCAAGTTTGTACCGTTCTTTTTCGCAAGGGCCTCTAAAGCATCCGCGCTGCCACGCGAAATGCACAGCAAGGTGTGGTTGGCGGTGCAAAGTTGCTCGGCCATAGCCAAGCCCATGCCACGTGAAGCGCCGGTGAGGATGGTGAGTTGTGTCATAGGTGAACCGGTAATTGGAATCTGACCCCAATTGCTTGTCGGGGGTGGGTGAAGGCAAGTGTATGGGCATGCAGCATCAGGCGGTGGCTTCGCTGCTGCACTTGAGGTGGCGCGTAGAGCTTGTCGCCCCAAATGGGATGGCCGATAGCTTGCAGGTGTACACGCAGTTGGTGGGTGCGGCCTGTTAAGGGTTGCAGGTCTAGCCATGACGCGGGCAGATTGGCATGGTGTTGCAAACAGCGCCAACGCGTTTGACTGGCTTGTCCATTGGGGGCAATGATGCGCAAAGGGCGTCTCTCCCAGTCTGCTTGAACAGGCAAATCGATGGTCTGCCAATCTGTTTGGACAGGCAGCAAACCCTCGACCCATGCAGAGTAGGTTTTTTCCACTTGCCGTGCTTGAAAAGCCATGCTCAGTTGGCGTTGTGTATTGGCGTTGAGGGCAAACAGCATCAGGCCTGAAGTGGCTTGGTCTAAGCGGTGCACCACCAAGGCCTGGGGATAGCGTTGCTGCACCCGTGTCAGCAAGCAGTCTTGTTTGTCAGGCCCACGCCCAGGCACACTCAACCACCCCGCAGGCTTGGCGACCACCAGCAGGTCTTCATCCGCGTGCAGACACTGCCAATCGCTCAAGTCTGCCATTGCCCCAACACCGCTTGCACATCGGACATCACTTGTAGGCCATCGCAAGCCACCACTTGCCGTGCAGGCATGCCGCGAAGCCACGTCAGTTGCCGCTTGGCGAGTTGTCGGCTGGCAGCAATGCCACGTTCACGCGCCAAGCGCATGGCCGTGTTCATGGGCATACCGTCCTCAACTGAATCCAAAGCCTCCCACAATTGACGGTAACCCACGCAGCGCATAGAGGGCATGTCAGACTGCAAATCACCACGGGAACGCAACTGTTCCACCTCTTGCACCAAGCCATCTTTCAGCATGGCGTCAAAGCGTTGCGCAATGCGTTGGTGCAGCCATTCGCGGTTTTGCGGCTCCAAGGACAACAAGCCCATGCGCGGTCCGGCTACCCGTGTCTTTCCAAAAAAAGACGACAGCGGTTTGCCTGTGATGCGCCACACTTCCAGCGCTCTGCCTATGCGTTGTGCGTCATGTGGCGGCAGGCGTTGCGCGGCCTGCGGGTCCACCAAGGCCAACTGCGCATGAAGCGCAGGCCAACCCCTGTCATGGGCTTCCTCTTCAATGTCGGCGCGTATCTTGGGGTTGGCCAAGGGCAAGTCATCCAAGCCGTCCATCAAGGCTTTCACATACAACAGGGTGCCGCCTACCAACAACGGTAACTTACCTCTGGCGCGTATGTCGCCTATCAACTGGGTAGCGTCACGCGCAAAGTCGGCAGCGCTGTAGCTTTGCGCAGGGTCGCGTATATCGATCAGGTGGTGCACCACCGATGCGCGTTCTGCCATGCTGGGTTTGGCAGTGCCAATGTCCATGCCTTGGTAGACCAAAGCTGAATCTACACTGATGATTTCCAAGGGTAACTGCTGCGCCAAGGCCAAAGCCACCGCGGTCTTGCCACTGGCGGTAGGGCCCACCAGTGCCAAGGCGTCCCAAGCGGGGAACAGTTCAATGGGTTTGGACGGGTTCACCATGCCACTGCACCAAGGTCCAAGCGGTCAAGGCCAGCATGGTGCCCCAAAAAGCAATGCCATGCGCCAAGGGAAACAAAGTACCGTCAATACTGTGACTCAGCCACAAGCCTGTGCCAAATGCCGCCACCATCATCAAAAAACCATTCATGGCAGAGGCAGCTCCCGCTGACAAAGGAAAAGGGCCAACGGCACCGCTTTGCCCAATCGGTTGATGTACACCGTGGGCCAGCACCATTGGGTACATGGCCAGGACCAAGCCCATGGCGGTGGGCTCGCCTGCGTAGACCATCCAGCACAAAGCCATGCCGCTGCCAAAGCTAAAGAGGCCTGCCAGTGCAATGGTTTTGCGCACGCCTAGGTGACGCAACAAGAAACGACAAACCACGGTGCCGGTGATGTAGACCACCGACATAGAAGCCAAGATCCAACCGAGTTGCAAACCTGTCAGGTGCAGTACTTGAATAAAGATGAATGACGAACTGGCCAGGTAGGTGAACAATGCGCCATACGCTGCAAGAGACAGCAGTGCAAACGCACGAAACGTAGGGTTGCGCAACACCTCACCCCAAATACGCAACATGGTGGGTAAGTGCAGGGCATGGGGGTTACGAGTGGTGATGGTTTCTTTAAAGCGCCATGCCACCAAGCCCATGGTGAACAAGGCATAGGTGACCACCGACACCATGGCTACACGCCAGCCCCAGTGTTGGCTGAGAAAGCCACCCAAGGGCGGGCTGGTACATGCCATCAAACCTAAACCGGTCATGGCTTTGGACATGACTTTGGCGCCATGCAAAGGGGTGTAGAGGTCACGTACCACTGCCCGGGCACTGGTGATGACCGCACCCATGGCCACGCCCTGTAACACGCGCCAAGCCACCAAGACCTCGATGTTGGGGCTGAGCACGCAGCCCACGGCAGCCACGGTGTACGCCACCAAGCCGGTAAGCATGATGGGGCGACGCCCTACTTTGTCTGAGAACGGTCCCCATAAAAGTTGCGAGACGCCAAACGCCAACAGCAAACCGCTAAGGGTGTACTGCACCATGCCCACGCTGGCTTGCAAGTCCAGCGCCAGACCAGGCAAGCCAGGTAAATACAGGTCGGTGGAGACGGGCTGCAAACCAATCGACAAGGACAACAACAAAATCACCAAGTTGGCGTGCATCAACGTCCTCTTAAAAACAGCGTGTCTAAATCGCGCATGGCCAGTTGTCGCCAAGTGGGTCTGCCGTGGTTGCATTGGTCTGCGCGTTCGGTGACTTCCATTTGGCGCAGCAAGGCGTTCATTTCTGCCAGCGAGAGTTGGCGGTTGGCGCGTACCGCACCGTGACAGGCCATGGCAGCCAACACATCGTCACGGGCGCGTTGCAACACATGGTGGGCATCGTGCTGGGCCAACTCAGCCAATACGCCACGCGCCAAGGCCACCGTATCGCCTTGTGCCAGTGATGCCGGTACGCTGCGCACGACCAGCGACTGGGCACTTAAGTGCTCTATCACCAAGCCCAGTTCCGCCAAGCTGAGTGCGTGGGTCTCGACCGTGGCCATTTCCTCCGCTGTGGCGGCGAAGGAGGCAGGAATCAGCAAGGCTTGTGCTTGCATTTGGTGCAGAGCCAATTGGGTTTTCAAGCGCTCATAGACGATGCGCTCATGCGCGGCATGCATGTCCACCACCACCAAACCCTGGGCGTTCTCGGCCAAGATATACACACCTTGCAGTTGCGCTAAGGCCTTGCCCAAAGGCCATTCGCCCTCTGGCAAAGAGGCAACTTGAGCGTCGGGGCTTTGGGTATGTTGTACCGAGGGCTGCCACAAGGCAGCCAAGTCATTCAGTGCGAGACCGGTGTTGGGTGCAGACCAAGGCAAAGCACTTTGGCTGGGCAAGTAGGCAGCTGTACCGAAGTGTTGCAGTGCTGAGATGGCTTGTGCATGCTCAGTGTGTAAAGCGGCATTCGAACCTGTGTGCGCGGCTTGCCCCGCACGGGACACCGACAGGGCCTGCGTCAAAGCCTGCTGCACGGCTTGGTGGGCTTGGCGGCTATCGCGAAACCGCACTTCTATTTTGGTGGGGTGCACATTCACATCCACCTGTGTGGGATCAAGCGACACGTACAAGGCATACACCGGTTGTCGCTGCCCATGCAAGATGTCCTCGTAAGCGCTACGCGCTGCATGACTCAGCACACGGTCGCGCACAAAGCGACCGTTGACATAGGCGAATTGGTGATCCGCACGCGACCTGGCCGCATCGGGTAAGCCTGCACGACCCACCACACGTATACCGCCATGCACATGGTCAATCGCGACGGACGTTTGAACAAACGCGTCGCCCAATACCTCGCTCAGACGCGCATCCAGTGCCTGTGCATGGGTGTGGGCGCGCCACTGCGCCATCACTTTGCCATCGTGCCATAGCGCAAAACCCACATCAGGTCGGGCCAACGCATGGCGTCGCAGTGACTCCGTGCAATGCGCCAGTTCAGTGGCCGTTGACTTCAAAAATTTACGCCTGGCTGGCGTACTGAAAAACAGTTCCTTCACCTCGACCGTGGTACCGCAGTGGCGCGCTGCAGGACGCAGTTCACCGCTGCGGGCATCCAGATGCATGGCATGGTTTTGCTCTGTCGTACGCGAGGTGAGAGAGAGTTCGCTGACCGCCGCGATGGCAGCCAAGGCCTCGCCACGAAAGCCCATGGTGGCGACGGATTCGAGGTCGTGTAAGTTAGTGATCTTGCTGGTGGCGTGGCGACGCAGGGCCAAAGACATATCCGCGGGCAACAAGCCTAAGCCGTCGTCTTCCACACTGATGAGGCGCACACCCCCTTCAACCAATCGAACCACCACGTCAGTAGCGCCAGCGTCAAGTGCGTTGTCCACCAATTCGCGCACCACAGAGGCGGGCCGTTCGACCACTTCACCGGCGGCAATTTGGCTGATCAATTCATCGGGGAGTTCGCGGATGGGGCGTCGCGCAGAAGAGGGGGCGTTCACAGTAGCGATTCTAAGCGGCGCTCTTTCGGGAAGTTCAGCAGCCATGTCACCGGTGACAGTGATAATCAACCGCATGGATACCTTGAACTTGCTGATGGATTTTGTGCTGCACATAGACCGCTACTTAGAGGCGTTTGTGCAAGCCTATGGCCTCTGGGTTTATGGGGTCTTGTTCATGGTCGTATTTGCTGAAACCGGTTTGGTGGTGATGCCGTTTTTACCGGGGGACTCTTTGCTTTTCGTGGTGGGTGCCATGGCGGGTGCCGGCTTGTTGAGTTTGCCCCTGGTACTGGGGTTGTTGACCGCCGCGGCTATCTTGGGCGACCAATGCAATTTTTTGATCGGAAGGCATTTTGGACAGCGCTTGCTCAACGCTGAAACGCGCTGGTTTAACCGTCAAGCTTATGAACAAGCCCATGCGTTTTATGAGCGCTTCGGCAGCATCACCATCGTGGTGGCACGGTTCATGCCATTCATTCGCACGTTTGCGCCCTTTGTGGCAGGTGTTGCTGACATGCAGCGACGGCGTTTCACTCTCTTCAATGTCTTGGGTGCCTTGCTGTGGGTCTGGGGCATTGGCATCGCAGGGTATATGTTTGGCCATATCGGCTGGGTCAAAGTGCATTTAGACAAAATTATTTGGGCCATGATTCTCATTCCGGGCATGTTGGCCATTGCCGGCGCATGGCGCGCTCAACGCTGACGTCATGCCCTGTTAAATTCATCGTAAAGAATTAAAAACCACCGAAATACCGCACTTATTGCCGGTGATTGGCGGGGAATTTGCTGAATAACTTATTGATTTTCTTAATTAATCAGGAAAATCGGTTCCCCTTTTTAATTTTCTTGTTATTCGAGTATTTGTCGAATAATGACTCCTGCGTCCATGGCCACTTCGCCAGCCACCGAAGCCAAGTCCACTGCACCAGCCAAGGCAGGTGGATGGGTGCTGGAGGCCAAAGGCAAAGATGTCGGTAGTCTGAACACCAGCCGCGATATCACCCCTGGGGCCAACCAGACCATCACGGTTAGACCTGGCACCCAATACCGCATGAAGCCGGCGACTCCGTCCAAAGTGGACAAACAGGCCGAAACCGCAGAAACCGCCAAATGGGGCGATGACTTGGTGGTGACTGTTCCCGGTGGCGGCCAGCTTTTGCTGAAAGGTTTTTACAACAAAAACCCGAATGCGCCACCCAGCAAATTGGTGGTTGAACAAAAAAACGGCAGCTTGCGCAGCGTCGAGGGCCGACCCGATGCCGAGCCCGTGGACTCGCCCAACCCCAATAACCAAGCCGACACAGATGGCGCAGGTACGACCGGTGTGCTGCTGGCCAAGAAAGCCTCATCTTCACCCATTGCATCACCTTCCAGTTCAAAGGGGGGCGGTGCAAGTCAAGCTGATGGCCGAGGCGAGGGCAAGGATAACCCCGTTTACCAAGAGGCTGGCTACAAGCAGGGCCCCGATAAAGTGGCCAAAAAAACCAAAAAAAAATCTGAGGACGAGGACAGTGAGGAGTCGGGCGGCATCTTTGCGTGGTTTACCAATGGGGGTGCAAGTTCTTTGGGTATTTTGGGTTTGTTGGGCTTGTCGGGCGCTAAAAAATCGAAAGCTGCAGGGACGACGGTGATCAACATCACCAATACCACTCCCAGCGGCGATTCAACTTCCACCTTGCCTGCTGTGGCCAGCCTCAATATCAGCGATGACACAGGCAGCAGCAACAGCGATTTCATCACCCAAACTGCCACTCAAACAGTCAGCGGCACGTTATCGTCGGCCTTGTTAGCAGGGCAAACCGTCAAAGTCTCGGCCATCAACGGCAGCACGTGGACAAGCGCCACGGCCAGCACGGGCAGCACCAGTTTTACTTTGAGCAATGTGAACTTATCGGGCACCAACACCTTGATCGCTAAGGTCACCACCACCTCGGGCGTGGATGGCGCAGCGATGTTCAAAGCCTACGTACTCGACACCGTGGCACCCACAGCCACACTGACCTCGGCCACCTTGGCCAACACCGCCAGTGCCACGGTGC